>JAAYZL010000362.1 GCA_012514855.1 Clostridiales bacterium | reverse complement strand
CCGACTACGAGCCGATCCGGGAACTGCTTCCGAACATCACGGACAAGGATTTCGAGCCGCTGTTCGGAGACGCCGCGCCCGACGCGCCGATCGAGATCGCCGAGCCCGCGTTCGAGGCGGCGCTCCGGCGCGCGATGAACATCTACGACCGGCCGATCACCGAGCGCGACGCCTACCTAGTCCGGTCGCTCGCGCTGCACAACGAAAAGACCGAGGAATCGATGTTCTCGGACATCACGCCGCTGAAATACTTCGTAAACCTCGAGCATCTGGAGTTCAACTCGAACCCGATCGCTGACTTGAGCGCGCTCGCGGGACTGACGAGGCTGAAATCGCTGAACGTCGGCTTCTGCTCGGTCGGCGATCTGACGCCTCTGTCGAGTTTGACGAACCTCAACTGCCTGAACCTGGCCTGCTGCCCGGTCGGCGATCTGACGGCTTTGTCGGGGCTCGTGAACCTCGACTATCTGAACCTGAACAACTGCCCCGTGACGGACTTCGCCCCGCTCGCGAACCTGACGAATCTCAGGATGCTCGACCTGACGAACGTCCAGATCGACGACAAGAGCCCGCTCGACGGGCTCCGGAAGGATTTGCAAATCATCAAGTAGCCAAGAGAAAACCTCCCCCGGCGGAAAACCGGGGGAGATTCATTCAAAGGGACTGCGCGAACGCCCTTCCGTACTCCCGGCACGCGTCCAATTCCCCTTCGTCCGGCACCCACAGCGCCCTGCGGCCGTCGTCGACGATCCTGAAACCCGCGGCCCTGAGTCCCGCGGTCAGTTGCGCGACGGCCTCGCCGCTCCAGCCGTAGCTGCCGAAGGCGGACGCGGCCTTGCCCTTGAACTTCAGCCCGCGGAACATCTCCAGAAGCCCGGCGACGGAGAACAGGCACGCGTTGTTGATCGTCGGCGAGCCCAGGAGGATCGCCTTCGAGCGGAACACCTCGGCGACGACGTCGTTTTTGTCGCGCTTCGCGGAGTTCAGGAGCTTGACCGTGACGGAGGGGTCGGCGTCGCGGATGCCGTCGGCGATCGCCTCGGCCATCAGGCGCGTCGAATCCCACATCGTGTCGTAGACGAGCGCGATCTGGTTCTCTTGATAGGCGTCGGCCCATTCGAGGTATTTTTCGACGATTTTGACGGGGTCGGAACGCCAGAGCGCGCCGTGGCTCGGGCAGATCATGCTGACCGGGAGGTTGAGCGCAAGCACCTCGCGGATCTTCTTCGTCACGAGCGCGCTGAACGGCGTCAGGATGTTCGCGTAGTACTTGAGCGCTTCCTCAAACAGCTCCGACCGGTCGACCAGATCGTCGAAGAGCATTTCGGTCGCGTAGTGCTGGCCGAACGCGTCGTTGCTGAACAGTATGTTTTCGCCCGTCCAATAGCTGAACATCGAGTCCGGCCAGTGGAGCATCGGCGCCTCGACGAACAGCAGCTTGCCCTCGCCCAGGTCGAGCGCGTCGCCGGTCCTGACGATCCTGAAATCCCAGTCCTCGTGGAAGTGCGCCTTCAGTATCCGCGCCCCTGCCGCCGTCAAGAAGATCGGCGTGCCGGGGATTTCGCGCATCAGCTCCGGCAGCGCGCCGCTGTGGTCGATCTCGCCGTGGTTCAGCACGATGTAGTCGATTTCGCCGAGGTCGATCTCCTGCCGGAGCCGCTCGACGAATTCCCGGTCGAACGGCTTAAACACCGTGTCGATCAGCGCGGTCTTTTTGTCCCGAACGAGGTAGGCGTTGTACGACGAGCCGCGGTGCGTCGAGTATTCGTCGCCGTGGAACCTCGTCAATTCCCAGTCGGTCTTGCCGACCCAAGTCACCTTTTCCGTCAACCTCTTTCCCATGCCGTGCTCCTTTCATTTCATGTATGTATTTTGCCTGATTCGGCCAAGCCTATCAGCGGAGGGATCGATATGGACGGCGCGCGCGCAAACTGCCCCTGCAAGAAGCTCACCTGCGCCCGGCACGCGGACTGCGAAAAGTGCAGGCGGTTCCACGAGAAAAAACTGAAATCCCCGCCGTACTGCGAGCGCCCGCCGAAAAAGCCGGAGAAGCGGGAGGACTACCCGATCCCGTAATAGCGCATGGTGGAATCGCCGCCCTGCATCGCCTCGGGAATCCACGCGCCGAAGCCGCCCGCCGCGTTCCGGCTGAGCCCGGCGAGCGCCCGGAGGCGGTAGAACAGGCTCTTGAACCCGGACGGCCTCGCCGCGGAGAGCTTTCGTTCGCCCCGCCCGTCGCTGAGCGAGAGCGGAATCCCGGCCTCCTGATAGCGGCGGAGGATGTGCGCGAGGTCGTTTTGCACCGCGTCCGCGCGCACGGCGACCCTCCGGACGCCCCGCTGAATAAGCGCGGCGGCCGAGGGCATGTCCTGCGGGAACACGCACCAGCGGTTGTCGTACTTGCCCGGCTCCTTGCCCATCCCCTTCATGCGGTTCGCGTCCAAGAGAAACGCCGGGGGCGCGTCCGGGGGCAGCTCCGGCAGCAGATCCGCGCCCCGGAACAGCGCCGCCGCGACGCCCGCGACGTTGACGAGCATCGCCTTGTGGTCGGGGGCGTACACGCCGTTGTAGACGGGCACCGGCCGATAGCCGAGCTTCGCGAGCGCGAGCCCCTCGAGCACGCCCTTCTCGCCCGGGGCGTCGACGATCAGCGCCGCGCCGGAATCCGCGCGCGGCGGCCAATCGACCTCGGGCAGCACGAGCGTCTGAACCTCGTAGCGCGGCCTGTTCGCGAACAGCACCGGCTTCGCCCACTCCGTCCACGCGGCGTCATCGGGCGCCCAGATTTTGTATATCCCGAGGTTGTCCATCGCCGGATTCTCCCTCCTCTGAAATGAGCAGCGGTATGTCCTGCGCGCGCGCGTCGATGCGGGGGTACGGGCTCAGCCTGCCGTAGGCCCCGGCCGCCTTCCCGTCCACGGTGAACACGCCGACGCACAGGTGGTACGCCTCCCCGCTTCCGGAGGCGAGCGGCGCGCTGTCGAACCGCCGCTGCTTAACCCACTCCCCCGGATGCCGCCGGGCCGCGCGGTTGATCTTTGAGAACTCCTTCGCCGAGAGCGCCTCCCGGATCGACACGCCCTCGCCGACCCTGCCGAGCGCGGGCTTCAAGAGCCAGCCGTCCCCGCGCGCGGACCGGGGGTCGGCGGTCGTCGGCAAGAGCGCCCGCCACGCCGGGACGTCGACGCCGAGCCTGTCCCACAATAGCGGCAGCCGCTTCGACTGCGAGAGGATCGCGGTCGGGTGGTTGCAGGACGCGGTCCCGGTGTCGAAATAGCCCTCCCAGCCGGACTTCCGCGGCAGGTTTGCGAGCCACTCGAGCGGGAAGAAGCGGACGATGCCGTCGAGCGGCCCCTCGCTCCCCTCCGCGACGCACTCCGCCGCGCCGCCCCGGAAGCGGATGTGGTCCGGCGCCGCGAGGATCGCCCGGTGCCCGGCGTCCCGGAAGCGGTCGGCCAGGAACTGCATCACCTGCCGGTCGTCCGCGTAGGACGTCGCGTGCACGAACGCGACCGCGCCGTCTTGGGGAATCCGCCGCCGGAACGCCTCGAGCAGCCGGTCCGCGACGTCGTGCCGCTGCGCATACCCCGGAAAAAAGCGCGCGGCGATTCCGGGCAGCACCGACGCCTCCGCGAGCCCGCCCGGCACGTCGCTGTTGACCTCCGACACCGCCCAGCCGTCCACGGTCGGGTGGAAGTCGAAGCGCATCAGCCGCACGTGCCTCTCGCGCCGATAGTCCCCGAGCCGACTGAGGTTTTTCAGGATTTCCCGGGGCAGCCCGAGCTCCCTCGCGAGGCGGAGGTCTTGAAAAATCGCCTCCTCGAGGCGCATCGTCTCCTCCGAGAGCGCTTCCGCCCAGCTTTCGAGCCGCTCCATCGCGTCCCGCCGCATCAGCGCCGCGTGGCGCGCGATCGTGTTCGCGTCCCCGACCTGCGGGTCCCACTTGTAGCCCCGGAAGATGACCTCGTACCGGTAGTCGGAGTATCGCTCCGCCGGGATGTCCGCGAGCTTAAGCGGCGGGGTCACGGCGCGCCCCCGTACAGCGGGTTTTCGCGCAGCGGCGGCAAAAGCAATATGCCCAGCACCGCGAGCGCCACGTAAAGCGTACCCCAGAACGCCGCGGACGGGGCGCTTCCCTCGCGCGAGAGATAATACCGCTCGACCGCGACCGCGAGCGCGCAGAGCGGCAGCACCGGCCAGCCGTCCAAAAACTCCACGACCGTCGCGGAAAAGGACGTCCAGTCGCCGGCGGACGCCCTGGCGAGAAGCAGCGCGCTCGCGATCAGAAAGCCGCCGAACCGTATGCCGGCGGGGACGTCGCGCTCGACGGTCAGTCTCTCGGACATGTTCGAGAGCAATCCGACGAGCGTCAGGAGCAGCAGATACGACGCGAGTCCCAGCCCGCCCGCGAACAGCACGCACCACCAGCCCGGCCCGTCGCCGACGTTCGCGCCGGCGTAGATGAGCGCAAGCCCCAGAAAGCCTCCGGACACGGAAAACAGCGCGGCGCGGTTGCCGCGCTCGAGGGCGTCGTCCCGCCACGAGAGGTCGAGGCAATGCGAAAAGAGCCTCATGCCGACGGCGATCCACGCGAACCCGAGGGCGATGTAGAGGAGTATGTACGCGAAATCGCCGACGACGTCGAACGACGCGAGCGCCGTCAGCACGGACGCGATGACCGCGAGCGCCGCGGCCGGAAGCCACGCGAGCACCGTCCGCGCAAACTTCGCGCGCTCCTTCGGCCAGCTTTCCCACAGCGCCAGATACCACTTCCAGAGGAATCTTCCCGCCCAGTAGCCGGACAGCAGAAAGACGATCCACTCGGCTCCGTCCATGCGCGCGCCCCCCGCTCCGTTTTCCCGCACGTCCAGTATATACCATTTCGCGGCCGGGAATCAAGCGCAAAAGACAAATCGGCCGCCTCCGCGCAGGGCTGCCGACAAAGGTGTGCAGAACCGCCTGTAAAATCGGAACCGACGGCGTGTACGTCGGTTCCGCGCATTTTTCGGATAGCACCCGTCTGCGCTCCGCGCCGAGAATGCATCGGAGTCAACGCTTGCGTTGGCGGAGAAAAATGCTCACACGTCCGGCCTTCGCCCGGAAATTGTGAAATTTCAGAAGGCCGGCCCTTCCCAAGCATTGAAAAACCGTAGTTTTTCAATGCTTTAAGGCCGGCTGCATCTTCTTCTTGCGGATTTCGGAGGCGATCCAGACCGACGCGGGCAGCACGACCTCGAACGGCATCGCGTAAAACGCGTAGTATTTGATGAACGCGAACATCTCCATGGTGTTTCCGTAGACGATCGTCGCGAGCGCCACCACAAGAAACGCCGTGGGTATCACCATCTGGCGGTAGTCGTCGATTCCGAACAGCCTCGAAAGGCCCTTGCCCGCGGCGATCAGGCACACGGTGATCTTCGTGATGCCGGCGAGTATGAAGTTGATCGAGATCGAGCCCTCGATGCGCGAGATGAAGTCGCCGAGGTTGATGATGCGCGCCGCCGAGTACGACGGGAAGTATTCGGTCTCGACGACCTCGGCCCCGAGCACGAACAGGTTGCGGAGAATGATGACCAGGAGAACGCCGCTTGAGAACAGCGTGCCGAACACGTAGATATTCTTCGGGTTGTCGGTCTTCAGAAGGCCGTCCGCGACGCTCAGGAACAGCACCGTCTCGCACAGCGGGAACGAGAAGATCTTGAACGCGTCCTCCGCGATCACGCCGAGCGAGTGCTCGAACACCGGAAGGATGTTCTCGAACTTCATCACGTTGATCGACAGCACGACCGTCAGGACGACGATGAACAGAACGACCGGCAGCGTCGCCAGCGCCCACTTGCCCAACGCCTTGCAGCCGAGCTTCGCGAGGTAGCTGACCGTCAGCATCATGACCACCATCACCGGCAGCTGCGGCGTGTCCAGGAGGCTCGAAATCTGGATGAACTCCGAGAAATTCCTGAGCACCAGCGCGCACAGGTGAAGCGCGTACCAGGTCAAAAGCGCGGCGGCGACCTTGCCCGCGACCTTGCCCAGTTGCGCTTCGATCGCGTCGAAGAGGCCCATCCCCGGATTCAGCTCCGCGATCCGGCCGTACATGATGATGACGGGCAGCGTAAACGCGACCGACATCAGAAGCGCCGCCCACCCGTCCTGCGCCGCCTCCGTGCTGACGCCCATGACGACGCTGCTTCCGAAGTTGAACATGATCAGCACCGCGACCGCCTGCCGGTGGGTCATGGGTTGGTTGAGAATAGCGCATTCCCCTCTCTACCCGACGCCGAACAGCGCCCGGACCGCGCCCTCGATGGGCTTTGCCGGCGACGGGATTTCGACGCCCAGCTCGTGAAGCGTCAGGACCGAGAAGCTCAGGAACAGGAGCGCCAGGTACAGCGCCCTGACGCCCGCCTTCGCGCCCCTGAGCCGCCGCCGGAAGTCGAACAGCACGATGCCCGAATAGGCCGCCAGAAGGATCGCGAGCATCATTTCTTGAGCACCTCCTCCGACTTGATGAAGGCGGTGTTCGTGATGCTGACCTCGCAGGAGACCTCGACCGGCACGGTCGGGAACATCGCTTCCCAGTCCTTTTCGAGCCTGTTCCACAGGCTGACGTCGCGCTGGAAGATCTTGTGCCCGAGGCCCAGGATATCGGTCCTGAGCCCGGTCTGCACCGTTTCGACGACGCGCTCGATGTCCTTCCCGACCGCGTCCCCGGCGATCTTTTCGAGCGCCTCGATCGCCTTGTCGTCCAGCACGTCGATGTCCGCCATGGTCTCCGCGAGGAACGCGTCGATCTCGACCTCGATCTTGAAGCTGAGCCCGCCGCCCCGGTGGGAGAACGAGGTCTTGGCCTTTGTGTCGTGAATTTCGAGCGACGTGTCCGGCCTTCCGGAGCCGTCCGAGGACACCGGCAGAATGCCGCCCTTGCATTTGTCCGTCGCGAGCAGGAAGAACTTGCTGTCCCCGGGCGTCAGGAATCCGACGAGTTTGTCCTCCGAAAACGCCGCGATGCCGTTTGCCTCGACCGCCTCCTCCTCGCCGTTTTGCGTCGCGTGAAACGCGGGGAGCGCCAGCGACGCGCCGGGGCAGTGCAGCATGAAGTACGCCTGGTACACCTCGACGTAGGCGGTCGACGAGGTGGCCTTATGATCCTCGGTGATGACGTTGTCGAGCTCGAGCGACGTGATCGACTGGTCGATGCCCTTCGTGGCCAGCAGCTTTTCCGCGCCCTCGCCCTGCGCGACGAGCATCGTGACCGTCTCGCGGCACTCCCCGTCCCGGAGGAACCAGTCGATGATGTCCCCGACGCCGTCGCTTCGGGCGAGCTCCTCGCCGATGGCGACGACCTGAATGTTTCCGAAGTACAGCTTGTTCAGAAGCCGCCGCTTCGAGTTGCGCACCGCGTCGAACACCGTGTCCCCCTCCGCGATGACGAGCTTCGAGCCGGGCGCGGTGTCCTTGATCGACTTCGTGAAGTCGACGACCTCGGCGCATATCCTGTATTTTCCCTCGGGCGTCCTGTCGATGCCGAGGCCCATCGCGATCGCGAGGTCGCCGAGGCTGCGGTAGCTCCAGCAGCCGCTCAGAAGCGCCGGGAGGAGGCACAGTGCCGCGATCTTTGCGAGCCTACGCATCGCCGCTCCCCTCCGGCGGCTTCTGGCGGGTGCGGTTTTGGGACAGGCCGTCGGGCCGGGTGATCATCGTCCACCAGGGCGCGCGCATCGCGATGTCCTTGACGCTCTGCAAATTTGTGTCGCCGCCCAGCGACAGCATCGGCAGCCCGAACGACGTCAGCGCGATCGCGTGCATCAGGATCAGCGACAGGCCGATCGTCAGCCCGAAAAAGCCGAACATCGAAGACAGGACCAATACGAGCATCCGAAGGTACATGACCGTCGCGTTCAGTTTCGGAACCAGCAGGTTCGTGATGCCGGTGATCGCCACGACGATGATCATCGGCGCGGCCACGAGCTTCGCCTCGACCGCCGCCTGGCCGATGACGAGCGCGCCGACGATGCTCAGCGCCTGGCCGATGTTCGTCGGCATGCGCACGCCGGTCTCGCGGAGGATGTCGAAGACGACCAGCAGGATAACCGCCTCGACCGCCGCGGGCAGCGGCACGCTCTGTTGCTCGGCGGTGATGTTGATAAACAGCGGCGAGGGCAGCATCTCGTGCTGGAACGCGACGACCGCGATGTAGAGCCCCGGCACCGTGACCGTCATGAAAAAGCCGAGCATGCGCAACAGGCGCGCGACCGACGTATAGTAGAAGCTCAGGTAGTAGTCCTCGTTGCTCTGAAAGTTCTCGATGAACAGGTACGGCAGCGTCAGCGTGCTCGGCGAGCCGTCGACCAATATCGCGACGCGGCCCTCGAGCAGTTTCCCGATGACCGTATCCGGGCGCTCGGTGTAGCCGATCGTCCGGAACGGCGAATAGCGGTGGTCGCGGATCAGTTCGACGAGGTAGTTCGAGTCGAGCACGCCGTCGATGTCTATTTTTTCGAGCCTGCGCAGAAGCTCCCGAAGCGCCGGGCGGTTGACGATGCTGTCGAAATAGCAGACCGCGACCGCGGTCTCGGTTCGGCTGCCGAAGCTCATCTGCCGGATCTTGAAGTCGTTCGTCCGGGCGCGGCGCCTGAGCATCGAAAGCCCCTGCATCAGCGATTCGTTGAACCCCTCGCGCGGGCCCGACAGCGTCTTTTCGCTGTCGGGCTCGGCGACCGCGCGGATCGGGAAGCCCTTTGTGTTGAGGATCGCGGCCTCCTTGGAGCCGTCGGCAAAGAGCACGGTGTCGCCGTAGGTCACCGAGCCCACGATCTTCTTGAAATCCCCGACGAGCTCGCACTCGTTGATCTGCACGACCTCGAGCGTCAGCCGCTTGACCAGATCCTCGCCCTTGGGCGGCCGCGCGGCGAGCGTCAGGGGCCGGACGATGCTGTCGTTGACGATGGCGGAGTTGACCATGCCGTCGGAAAAGGCGATGAAGTACGCGTCCTCGCCGTCCTTGGAGACGAACCGGTACTTCATGATGTCGACGTCCTGAAACAGTTGCTTCATCGTCTCGACGTTTTCGGCGAGCGATTTGGAGACCTTCAGGGACGAAAGCCCCTGATTGAACGCCTCGACCTTTTTCGCGGTGTCCCGCTGTTTTTTCAGGAACCCGAACATACGTCGCCCCCTTTCGCGCACCCTGCAGTTCAGTATTGCACGGAAGGGGGTGTTTTATCAGATCGCTGCGGAGCCGGGACTACGGCTGCGGGAACACGACGGTCAGCAGCATCTTGAACCGCTCCTCGGCCAGCAGCGCGTGCGGCACGCCGGCCGGCATGACGATCGTCTGGCCGCCGGTCAATACGTGCTCCTTCCCGCCGATCGTGATGCGCGCGATTCCCTCGAACACCGTCACCATCGCGTCGCCGCCGGATTCGTGGGAGCTTATTTCCTCCCCCGCCTCGAACGCGAACAGCGTCAGGCTGACCGCCCTGTTCTGCGCGAGCGTGCGGCTGACGACCTGTCCCGACTGGTATTCGACGAGGGAAGGAAGCTCCAGCGCCCTCTCAAACTCGATGTTCTTCAGATACTTTGCCATAATGGACCCCTTTCAGTCGCTGACCAGCCGCTTTTCGCCCGCGATCGCCTGGATCGGCCGGATGTTCTGCGTGACCTCGAGCACGCCCAGATACTCGCCCTGGGAGCTTCGCACCGCGAAATAGCGGATCAGCACGTACTTGCCGCCCATGTTGATCCAGAAATCCTCGCTGTCCTTGCGCCCGGCGCGCAGGTCCTCGACGAGCGTTTCGACGATGTGCGCGCTCGCCGGCGGGTGGCAGTTCATGACCTTGCGCCCGATCACGGCCTTCGTGCGCGGGAAGATGCGCTCCTTGGCCTCGGAGAAGTATTTTACGGTGTCGTCCCTGTCGACGAAGGTGATGTCGAAGGGCAGCGTGTTCAGCACCCGCTCGAGCTCCGCAACCGTCATCGTGCCGGTCGGGAGCGTTACGAGGCCCGGCGCCGCGGCTTCGGGCCGCGCTTCGGCGGGGCCCGCGGGCGACCACTTCGGCGGCGGATCGATCAGGCAGTAGCCGAGATTCGGCGTCTCGTCCGCGATCCTCTTCCACTCGTCCTGCGTCAGGTTCTCCGCGAGCATCGGCAGCATGATGTTCTCCTCCTTGAAGATCATGTCGCCGATCTT
>JAAYZL010000361.1 GCA_012514855.1 Clostridiales bacterium | reverse complement strand
CGCGAGATCGAGTCCACGAAGCGCCTCATCGACCACTACCGGGGGGAGAAGCCAATCCTCGCCACGATCTTCTCGCCGATGGCGACCGCGCAGGAGATGTACTGCGGCCACAAGCGTCAGCCGATGATGATCGCGGCGCTTGACAACAACCCGAACGAGGTGCACAGGGGGCTCGAGACCATCACCGAGACGACGCTCCGCTTCACCGACGAATTGATGAAGGCGGGCATCGACGGCGTGTTCTTCGCGACGCACTATTGCTCGAGCCACGTGATCTCCGATGAGCAGCACCGGGAGTTCGTCGCGCGCTACGACATCCCCGTGCTCGACAACCTCGCGAAGGGCACGTGGTTTTCCATGCTGCACCTGCACGGATGCAGCAACATTCGCACCGACTGGCACCGCGACTACAAGGTGCAGGCCTTCAACTGGGAGGACAAGCAGGGGTCGGAGGAGCTCAGGCTTTCGGTCGCAGACGGCATGAAGGGCCACGAGGACAAGCTCTTCATCGGCGGCCTGAACCAATATACGGATTTCCACGAGCCGGACAACGACCGCGAAAAGACGAAGCGGATCATCCGGGATCGGCTCGCGGACGTCGCGCGCCAGATCGGCTCCGACCGCTTCATCTTCGCGCCGGGCTGCGCGTTCACCAACGACGTGCCCCTCTACCGTTTCACGCTCATCGACGAGGTCGTTCAGGAATACGCCGCCAGGGCGTAGCCGAAGCGGAACCATGCCTGCGGGCAAATGGATAAAAGGAGGATCGACCATGAACAGTTTCATCAGAAAGGCAGCCCTCGTACTGGCGCTGGCGCTCGCGTTCACATCATGCCTGTCCGCCTGCTTTGCGGAACAGAGCCTTGCGGACGCGATCGGCGGCAGGAACAAGATCGCGCTGTTTGTGCCGCTGACCGGCGAGCAGAAACAGTACGGCGAGGCCATTTCGAACGGCCTCAAGATGCAGGTCGAGGAGTTCAACAAGGCAAACGGGACGAACATCGCAGTCGACGTGTACGACGACAAGGGCGACTCCACCGAGGCCGCGAACATCGCCTACAAGATCATCTCCGACGGAAGCGTGTTCTGCGCGATGGGCAGCTACTCCTCGAGCTGCGTGCTGGCCGCGGCACCCATCTTCCAAGAGAGCGGACTCCTGTTCCTGAGCCCTGGCGCCTCGCATCCGGACGTGCCGAAGGTCGGCGACCACATCTTCACCTACGGCATCAACATCGTCAAGGAAATGGAGGCCACGATGCGGGAGCTCTCCGCGCGCTTTGAAAACGCGCCGCTGGCGATCATCTATCAAGCGACGGATCACGGCGTGAAGACCTTGGAGACGACCCAAACCTTCTATCCGTCGCTCGGCGGAACCGTGGTCGCTGCGGAGACGTTCGTCCCCGACACGACGACCGACTTCAAGTCGATCATCTCCAAGGTCAAGGAGGCCGGCGCCGAAATCGTGTTCCTGAGCACCACCTATGCCGACGGCGCGCAGATCATACTGCAGGCCGCCGACCTCGACACCAATTTCCGCTGGGTCGGCAACTCGCAGCTCATGCAGGAGGAGTTCATGAACCTGGTCGGGAATCTCGGCGAGGGGCTGTTCGCAAGCTCGAACATGCCCGTCTATCTCAAGAGCACGCTCGACAACGAGGGTGCGCGCGCGTCCTTGGGCGAGGAGCAGATCGAGTTCATCGGCCGCTACATAGAGTTCTGCGGCG
>JAAYZL010000360.1 GCA_012514855.1 Clostridiales bacterium | reverse complement strand
TTCCTCCCAAAGATTCAGTTTGAACCTGCCCGGGGTGTGTATGAGCATCCCCTCGGGCAGGTCCCCCATCAGTTTCAACCGTTCGGCCATCGCCCAGGCCGGGATCTCCGTCTGGACGTACACGGCCCGGCCCTTTCGAACCGGGAAAGCTCCGAGGAAGTCCTCGCCGGTCGCGACTGCTTTCGCCGCATTTAATGCGATTCCCGATTTGCCGACTTTCGGCGCTGCGGCAACGATCATCGTTCCGCCCTCCGGCAGGAGCTTGTCTATTACAAACACCGGCCGCGGCGGCTTGACCTTGACCAGCTCCCGGGCCTCGACGAAAACGAGCGCCTCCGGATTCGGCCTGTACAGGACCTTGTCCACGTCGCGCTGCGCGGTCCAGTTGTTCCAGAGCAGTTTCAGGAAAGCGTACTGTCCGTTCTTCGCGATGTAATCGTCGGCGCCGACTTTTTCTCCGTTGTCGTTGTCCGGGATCTCCACGATCCGGACTTCCGCCCCCTGGGCGCGGAGCAGTTCGGCCAGGATGAACTCGGCTCCCCAGGCGCCGGCATACTTCGACTGCTTGAAAGATGAAGCGTGCTTTTTGCTGGCGATGTCGGAATCGAAGCAGATGTATACGGTCCGCTTCTTCCACTCGATGGACTGGAGATCGTCGATAAGGTGCGGCGGGCCGGTCGATTTCTTCTCGTGGCCGCCGTCTGCGGTCGGCACTATCTTCTTGTCCCTGTGCCAGCCGCCGTTGACCCCCTGAAGGCCGATTACGGCGAATCTTCGTTTCTGCTCCGCTTTCTGCAGGGCCTCTGCAATCGCCAGGGCCTTGTACTCGCCTTCGGTGATCACGACGTTCGCCTTTGGGTCGGAAAGAAGCTCGAGAGTGGTCGTGTGGGGGTAATACGCACGCGGCTTGTCCCCGATGCGCGACAGATACTTCGGGTGCGAACCGTCCGACATGGTGAACGTGGAGTCCGGCTTGATCCTCCATGCAGCCTCGGCATTCAGCTCGAGGTCTACATAAGGGAAACAGATCCCCTGCAGCCCTTTCGACCTTTCGTCGCGGGGGAGGGAAGCCTGGAAATTGAGATCGCGTAGCTCGTTGTCGCAGGCCGACCGCACTCCGGACGCCAGGGCGAACTCGCTGCTGATCGCGCGTTTCCGCAGCTCCTCCTCGTGCCTTGCCGAAAGGCTGGCGGGGAACCTGAAGGGCGACACCGCCCGGGGTTTTGCCTTTTCAAACGCCACGTCATTTGACGGCATGGAACAACTCTCCCCTTCCAAGGCGCCCGTATCCCGGTGTAAAACAAGCGGTTCATCCCGCAAGCCGCTTGATATCCAAATTCCTACAGGCGTTTTTCAGGGCAATAAGTACAAAACAAGTACAACAGGGCTGTTTTTGGCGTTTTGGGAGGAAGTTGGGTTGGCTGCAAGTTATTGAAAAATATGGTACCGAGGGTGGGAATCGAACCCACACGCCCCTTAAGGGGCCCAGGATTTTAAGTCCTGTGCGTCTGCCAGTTCCGCCACCCCGGCACATTGGGGTGAGTACAGTGTAGCTTGTCGCAGTGGGATTGTCATCACGGAAGCTTAGGGGGGGAAGCGACGGGAGATCTCCCCGGCGGAGCCCTTTTACGTTATCGGGGTGGCGCTGTATAATCGGGGCTGCTTCGATGGTTACCGAGGACGGAGCTGAGGGCGGGAGAGGACAGGACTGAGGACGGGAGCAGGAGGGGGAGATGGAAACAGCAGCGGGGCAAAGGGCTTATGAAGAGCGGAGGCGGAGGCTGGTCGACACGGTGGAACTGCGGGAGCCGGACCGGGTGCCGGTGTCGCTGGGGCTCAGCTACTTCCCGGCGAAGTTCACGGGGGGGGAGGTGTGGGACGCCTTCTACGACTTCCCGAAGTGGCGGGAGGCGTACCTCGCGGCGGCGCGGGAGTACGAGCCGGACCGGCTGCTGCTCGTCCCCAGCGCGTGCGGCCGGACGCTCGAGACGGTCCAGGCCCGGCAGACAAAGTGGCCGGGGCACGGCGTGGCGCGTCACCACACCCACCAGTTCGTCGAGGGGGAGTACATGAAGGAGGACGAATACGACCTCTTCCTCAACGACATGAGCGACTTCCTCGTCCGCGTCTACCTCCCCCGCGCCTACGGCATCCTGGGGCCCCTGGGGAAGTTCCCGCCGCTCAGTTCCCTCTTCAACATACTCCCCTATGACACCCTGGCCTCAGACGGCTTCGTGAAGATGATGGAGGCGATGACCGAGGCCGCGCGCGAGGCCGTCCACTGGCAGCAAAACTGGGCCGAACTCGCCCGGGAGGTGGAAGAGGCCGGCTTTTTCTGCGCCATGCCGCTCATGGGGGTGGGCTCGCCGTTTGACATGATCTCCGACTTCCTGCGCGGGATGAGGGGGGCGATGCTCGACATGTTCCGCCGTCCCGACAAGCTCCGGCGCGCGTGCGAGCAGATGTGCCGCCTCATGCTCGAGCGGATCGCCGCCGCGCCGGCGGCCGACGGCTTCGCGCCGGTCTTCATGCCGCTTCACCGCGGGGCCCATGGCTTCATGTCGCTCGGGCAATTCGAAACATACTACTGGCCCTACCTCAAGGCCGTCTGCTCGGCCCTGATTGGGAAGGGGTACACCCCCGACCTGTTCTTTGAGGGGGACTATAACTCCCGGCTCGAATATATCGCCGAGCTTCCCAGGGGGAAGGCGATCGCCCGCTTCGACCAGGTCGACATGGTGCGGGCCAAGGCGATCGTGGGGGAAAATCTCTGCATCGCCGGGAACATGCCCGTCTCGACACTTCAGATGGGGACGAAGGCGGAGGTGGAGCGGGAGTGCAAGCGCATCATCGACGCGGCTGCGCCGGGCGGGGGCTTCATCATGTCCCCCGCCTCGTCTCTCGATGAGGTCAATCCCGAAAACATGCGGGTGTGGATCGACTGCACCAAAGAGTACGGCCAATACTGATCAGAGGCTGAACTCCAGAGCCGCATAGGAGCGCGGGGGGAGTTCGAGCGTCATCCGGTCCCCCGGCCGCGGCGGCGCCAGCTCCCGCGGCGCCACTTTCGTCGGCTCCGCGAAGGTGTTGACCGCCTTGAGGTCGGTCCCTGTCAGGACACGGGCAGCGGTGACGGCGCGCGGCGCCGCGTCGCGCCAGACGACTTCCACTTCGTGGGCCTTTTCCAGGTCCCGGTTCAGGACGAAAAGGGCGCTGCCCCCCCCCTGGCGGTCGAAGGTGCAGGAGGCGTCGATATAGGGGACCGCCCCCTTCCCCGCGACGGTATAGGTGGGGGACTCCACGGCGAGGTCGAGAACCTCCCCCCGCGCGTGCTCGAGCGCCCAGACGTACGGGTAGTAGGTCGTCTGGCGCAGCAGCCCGGTCGGGTTCGTGACCAGGGGGGCGATGACGTTGACCAGCTGCGCCAGGCAGGCGATGTGGACCCGGTCGGCCGAGCGCATGAGGGAGTTGAGAAAACCCCCGACCAGTAGCGCGTCTTCGAGGTTATAGACCTCCTCGAGGAGGCGCGGCGCTTTTTGGCGCCTCCCGTCGCCCCCGCGCTCGCGGTACCAGACGTTCCACTCGTCGAAGGAGAGCCAGAGGCGCTTGCGCGACCGCTTGCGCGCGCGCACGTAGTCGCACACCCCGGCCACTTCGCGGATCTGCTCTTCCATTTCGAGGTTGAAGGAGAGGAACTTGGCTGTGTCCCCGGCCGCTCCTGTCTCCTCGGCGTCGTTACGGTAGTAGCAGTGAAGCGAGAGGCCGTCGACCATGTCGTAGCATTCTTCCAGGATCTGCCGGTCCCACTCGAGGTAGGTGCCCATCCCCGGGCTGCTTGAGCCGCAGGCGATGAGCCGGAGGGCGGGGTCGACCATCCGCATCTGCTGCGCGGCGTCGCGCGCCTTCAGGCCGTACTCGCGCGCGGGCATGTGGCCGATCTGCCAGGGGCCGTCCATCTCGTTGCCGATGCACCAGTAGCGGACGTTGTGCGGCCGTTCGATCCCGTGCGCGCGCCGCAGCTCGCTCCACTTCGTTCCCTTTTCCT
>JAAYZL010000359.1 GCA_012514855.1 Clostridiales bacterium | reverse complement strand
TTCGCTTCTCCACAGGGGTTTCTTTATAGGGATGTTTTAACAGCCCGCGCGCGGAATTCCATAAACGGGCTGTAAATAATCGCGCCCGTTTTCACGGGATTTTCGCGTGCAAGCGCAGGGCGTCTTTCCAAACCCCGCTCCGCGCGATAAGATGGAACCGGGCAGAGCGATAAAAATGCGCCTCTTGTGAAACCGTTCGCGCGTTTTGCCCCACTTATACGTCAGGAGGTGAGCGCGTGCCGCAGCAGACCGCCGACCGGGAGGCTTGCGCCGAGGCCTTCCAGCGCATATACGAGGAAACCTTCGCCGACATGCGAAGGTACGTCGCCTTCAAATGCGCGGACGTTTCGTACATACCGGACATCCTTCAGGAAACCTACCTCGCCTTCTACCGGCTCATGCTGCGCGGCGGCCCCGATTGCGCGCGCAACGGCCGCGCGGTGCTCTATAAAATCGCCCGCAGGAAGGTCTATGCGTACTACACGCTCCGGGAGGCGGCAAAGCGGCTGCTTCCGCTCAGCCGGACGCGCGGCGAGCAGGAGGAGGAGCCAAGCCCGGAACGCTTCTTCGAAGAAGCGGGCGTCGAGGAGCAGGCGCTGAACAAAGCGGAGTCCGAAAGGCTCTGGCGCGTGGTTTCGTCGTACTCCGCGGACGTGCGCAAGATCTTCTATCTGTTCTTCTACGAGGGCATGTCGCACGCCGAAATCGCGGCGGCGCTCGGATGCGGCCTGTCGAACGTCAAGAACAAGCTCTACCGCACGCTCAGCCAAATCAGGGAAAGGGAGATGCGCGATGAACATCGATGAGTTTTATCGGGTATATCGGGACCATCCCATCGACAAAGACGGGATCTATCGGGCGGTCGTCGCGCGCGCGGCCGGGCAAAAAGCCCCCGCGCGCCGAAGGCTTCCGCTCCGGCCGCTGCTCGCGTGCACAGCCGCGCTGCTGCTCCTGGGCGCAGGGCTTTCCGGCTACGCCCTCGCGGCGCAAGCGAGGGAATACGAAGAGGCCGTGGCCTTTTTCGGCGAACACAACCTGCCGACCGACGGCTTATCGAGGAGCGAGATCAGGCGCGTATACCGCGACATCGCGACGGGCAGCTTCTCCTACGGGAAAACCGCCGAGGTGATCGAAAAGACCGTCCCCGGGTATGAGATCATGCAGGACCGGCCGGCCCCCGAAGAGCTTGAGGTCCTGTGGAAGCGCGTCGGCGGGCGGTTGAACGAGGGGGTCGATTACGCGTTGTCGTATACGGAGCGCTTCGACGAAACGCTCGGCTTCAACGTGCACGACAAGAGCGCTTTCACCAAATACATCGACGGGGAAGAAGCGTGGAGCGTCGACTTCGAGGGCGTCGTCGCCGAGGGTTACGCCGCGTCGGACGGCCTGATCGCCGTATACGGCCGCACGCCGACCCACTCGTCCGGGCAGATCTCCCGAGCCTGCCTCGCGCTGCTCGACGAAAACGGCGCGGTGCTGTGGGACACCGTGCTGTGGAACGGCTTCCAACACGAATACATCGCAAAAGTCCTGTTCCTCGAAAACGAGCTTGCCGTATTCAGCCGCGGCGATCTGGCGTACCTTTGCCTGTCGCGCTACGCGATGGACGGGGAGCGCGCCGCGTTCGCGGAAAACAAGGTCGGCAACTACGGCATCTGGAACGCCGCGCGGCTGGGCGACGGCTTCATCGTGCAGCTCGGCAACCGCTCGACGGACGGCGAGTTCCTCGTGAAAGTCGCCGCCGACGGGACGCTCGCGCAAACCTTCGCCTATACGTCCGAAAGCGAGGTCTATTTCATCACCGACATGCTCGAATACCGCGGCGAAATCTACCTGAGCGCGTACGCGGTGCCAACTCTCGCGCAAGGCGAGGGCGACGCGGGCGGGCGCTACGACATCGCGGCCGTGCTCAACGAGATATTCGAGAACGAGGAATTCGACATCACCGGCGAAGAGCTCGCCGGACGGTTGCGGGAGAACTTCACCGCGGTGCTGCTCGCCTGCGACCCCGGCACGGGCGTGCCGCGCGAGTTCTACTCCATCAAGGGAGCCTTTGGCGGGAAGCTGTCCCTCGGCGACGAAGGGGACCTTCTTTGGGATGTGGAGAGCATCGCCGAGGCCGAGCTTTCCCTGATGACCTCCGCGTATACCATCCGCGGCGCGTGCCGCGTGTACCGCTGC
>JAAYZL010000358.1 GCA_012514855.1 Clostridiales bacterium | reverse complement strand
CCACCAGCAAGGTCGTGTTTCCGGAACGCAGGAATCCGCCGGTCGTCGCGAGCTTGGTTACGCCGTAACCCCCGTCCATCAGCTTTCGGATGAGGTGCGAAGAATCCTCATCCTGCACAATCGCAATGATCAGCTTCATGCCGCCACCATCCCTTCCGCGTTTTCCATGTATATTATACATCAAAACGCGTTCAGGCGCAACCTCCCGCGAAAATTCGCCCGGCGGATCACAGGAGGATGCAGATCATGCCGCCGGTTCCCTCGTTGATGATCTTCTTGAGCGCCGCCTGGATGTTCGTGCGCACGTCCTCGGGCATGCGCGTCAGCTTGTTCGAGAGCCCCTCGCGCACGAGGTCGTTCAGCGATTTTCCGAACAGCTCGGTCTCCCAGATGCCGGCGCGGTTGTTCTCGAAGGCGCTCAGGAGATACTGCACGAGCTCCTCGGACTGCTTCTCGGTTCCGACGACCGGGCTCACCTCGGTGTCGATGTCGACGCGGATCATGTGCAGGGACGGCGCGCTCGCCTTGAGCCGGACGCCGAAGCGCGAGCCCTGCCGGACGATCTCCGGCTCCTGCAGCGTCAGCTCCGCCATCGTCGGCGCGACGAGCCCGTAGCCGGTCCTGCGCACGCTCTCCAGCGCGCCCGCGACGCGGTCGTACTCGCGCTTGGCGTGGACGAGCTCCTTCATCATCTCGAACAGGTGCTCCTCGTCCTCGATCTCCTGCCCGCTGGCCTCGCCGAGCACGCGGTAGAACAGGCCGTCCTTGAGCGCGAGCCGGTAGTCGATCGCGCCCTCGTTGAGCCGAATCTCGCTGACGGACGCGTCCTCGGTGTACTCGAGCTCCCCGAGCGCGTTGCCCAGCGCCTGGTGGTCGTTCACGCGCCGCATGCCGTCCGCCGCGCCCCTGACCGCCGCGAGCACCGCCTCGTTGAGCCAGTGGTCGGCGTCGAGCGAAGTCAGCCACGAGGGCGCGCTCACGCGAATCTCGGTCAGCGGGAACTCGAACAGCACGCTCTCGAGCAGTCCGTTCAGGTCATCCTCGCGCATGTTCAGCACGTCCATCGCCATCACCGGCACGGCGTGCCGCTCCTCGAGCGCGTCGCGGAGCCTGCGCGTGTCCGGGTCGAGCGGCTTCTTCGTGTTCAGGACGACGACGAACGGCTTTTCGAGCGCCTTCAATTCCGCGATCACGCGCTCCTCGGCGCCGACGTAGGCGCTTCGGGGGATGTCGGTCACGCTTCCGTCGGTCGTCACGACGACGCCGATCGTCGAGTGCTCGCGGATCACCTTGCGCGTGCCGAGCTCCGCGGCCTCCTCGAAGGGGATGTCGTGGTCGAACCACGGGGTCCGGACCATCCGCGTCTCGCCCTCCTCGTCCAGCCCCAGCACACCGTCGATCAGGTATCCCACGCAGTCGACCAGGCGCACGCGAAAGCTCGCCTCGTCCCTGAGCTCAAGCTCGACCGCCTCGTTCGGCACGAACTTCGGCTGCGTGGTCATGATCGTCCGCCCCGCGCCGCTCTGCGGCAGCTCGTCGAGCGCCCGCTCGCGGCGGTG
>JAAYZL010000357.1 GCA_012514855.1 Clostridiales bacterium | reverse complement strand
TCTGCGCGATCGGCGCGGCGACGGTTCCGCCCGCGCCGCCCCTTTCGACGACGACCGCGACCGCGTACGGGTGCTCGGGGTCGGCGACGAAGCCCGCGAACCACGCGTTCGTCTGGACGGACTTGTCGTCGCTCGTCTCCGCCGAGCCGGTCTTTCCGCAGACGGTGTAGCCGGGAATCGCCGCGCGGCTCGCGGTTCCGGAGCGGACGGCCTGGTACATCGCCTGCGCGATCACGTCGGCGACGGACGAACTCATCACCTGCCGGTACAGTGACGGCGAGCCCGTGTGCGTCGCGATGCCGAGCGAGTTCTCGATGCGCTTCACGAACACCGGCTTCATCATCGCGCCGCCGTTCGCGACCGAGCCCGCGATCATCGCCATGTGCATCGGCGTCACGAGCACCTCGCCCTGCCCGACGCCCGCCCAGACGAGCCCTCCGACGTTGCGCGCGCTGACCGGGAACGCCGAGTTGTAGACCATGAAGTCGCCGAACTTCAAATTTTCGTTGAGGCCGAAGCGCTCGGCGGCCGCGCGGAGCCTCCCGGCGCCCAATTGATAGGCGAGCTTTCCGAAGGTCACGTTGCAGCTCTCGGCCAAGGCGGTGCGGAGGTCGAGCTCGCCGTGCACCGCGCCGCCCGCGCAGACGATTGTCCCGCCCTCGTAATCCCACGAGCCGGAGCAGGTGAATTTCTGGTTCAGCGCGTTCGGGTCGGCCTCGAGCGCCGCGGCGAGCGTCACGATCTTGAACGTCGAGCCGGGCGTGTAGAGCCCCTGCAGGCAGCGGTTCAGGTAGGCCGTGTCCTCGACGTCTGCGTCCGCGCGGCCGTCGAGAAGGTCGACCGGGTCGTAGTTGGGCATCGACACCCACGCGAGCACCTCGCCGGTGCGGTAGTTGATGACGCAGACCGCGCCCTTTTTATCTTTGGGAAATGCGGACGCGATGTACGCGGTCAGCTCCGCGTCGACCGTCAGCTGTATGCTTCCGCCGACGCGCTCGGCCCCGGAAAACGCCGAGCGCAGCTTGTCGACGAGCGAGCCGGAGATGTTCAGAAGCGTCGAAGAATAGTAGTTCTCGACGCCGGTGCCGCTCATGCCCATCTGGTCGCCGACGGTCTGCGACAGCGCGCGCCGGACGCTTTCGTTCGAGACGTACTCGCGCGTCCCGTCCGTCGCCGTGTGCGCGAGCACGTTGCCGTCGCGGTCGGAGACGTCGCCCATGTGCGCGGTCGAGCCGCTCGAGCGCTGGTTGTACGGGTTCGACGCCCAGACGCTTCCCTGCGAGTAGACCGTCATGCCGTACCACGCGCCGAGGCCGATGAACAGGCAGACGATCAAGGTGCCGACCAGCCGAATCTTTCCGCGAAGCTCCCTCACGAGAACACCTCCTCGCGCAGCTCCATCCGCTCGATGTCCTTCGCCTCGTCCTCGGCGTTCAGGGACGATATGCCGAGCAGCACGCCGAACGACAGGAACGTGCTCACGAGCGACGAGCCGCCCGCGGACACGAGCGGCAGCGTGACGCCGGTCAGCGGGATCAGCTTCGTGTTGCCGCCGACGATCAGCATCGTCTGGAGCCCGAGCATCGCGACGATGCCGAACGCCGCGAGCGAGTGGAAGCTCGTGCGCGCGTTCATCGCGACGACCATGCCGCGCAGGATCACCAGCACGTAGATCGCGAGCAGACAGATCGAGAACACGAGCCCGAACTCCTCCGCGATCGCCGCGAAGATGAAGTCGGAGTGGTAGAGCGGTATGTTTCGCGGGCGCCCGAGCCCGAGCCCCATGCCGAACAGCCCGCCGGAGCCGATCGCGATCAGCGCCTGCACGATCTGGTGGCCGCTCTCGAGCGGGTCGATCCACGGGTTTTTCCAGATGGCGATGCGCGTCTGCACGTACGGAAACGCGCGGTACGCGATGACCGCCGCCGCGCCGCCGAGCCCGAGCCCGCCGATCGTCACGACCCAGTTCGACGTCGCCGCGAAGTACATGAGCACCGTCGTCAGGAAGTACAGAAGCAGCGCGCCGAGGTCGCGCTGCGAGAGCAGCACGCCGCAGCAAAGCGCCGCGAACGCGATCGTCGGCACGCACTTCAAAAAACGCGGGCGGCCCGAAAAGCCCGCCGCGAGGATCAGGATCAGCGCCGGCTTCATGAACTCCGACGGCTGGATCGTCAGCCTGTCCTGGACGAGCACGATCCAGTTGCGCGCGCCGTACTGCCACTTTCCGAGCACCCACGGGGACAAAAGCGCCAACAGGCACAGCACCATCGCCGGGGCGACGAGCCGCTTCCAGCTCTTGAGCCCGCGGATGAACGCGATGCCGAACGCCATCGCGCCGACGCCGACCGCGGCGTAGATCGCCTGCGTCATCGGCGTGGATTTCGCGCGCGCGATGTCCGAGAGCGTGATCACGCCGACCGAGCACAAAAGCATCGCGAGGATGACGATCGCGCGGTCGACCGGCCAGATCTTGCCGAGCACCATCGTGACCAGCCACGTCGCCGCCGGGATTGCGAGGGCCAGAATCAGCGCCTGCGCGTCGTACGGCCTCTCCTGCAGCGAAATGAGCAGCATCGCGGAGAACTGAAACAGCATCACCGCCGACAGAAGCAGCCGCGTATTCGAGCGCATCAGCGCCTTGCGCATGTTTTCGACGCTCGCCCGCCTCATTCGTAAAAATCCTCGTCCAAATCGTCCGTGTCGCCGAAGAGCCCGTCGAGGCCGTCGGCGGGCGGCTCCTCCGGCGGCGCGTCGAACAGGCCGTCGTCCGCAGAGATTTCGCCCTCGCGCCCCGCCGCGTCGATCAATACCAGCATCAGCCGCACCTTCCCGACCCAAAATCCGTCGCCGTCCTTCGCGAGCAGCTTCCGCGCGCGCGCGCCGTCCGACGAGAGGAGTTTCGCCCCTTCGAGCGCGGTGATGAGCAGTCCCTCCTCCGTCAATTCGAAGCGCGCGTGCCGGTTCCTTATGGAGCTGTGCCGAATCCTGACGTCCGCCGCGCGGCCGGAGCCGAGCACGCCCTCGCGGATGACCGGGTAGCGCATGCCCTTCTGCGCGCGCTCGCTTCCCTCGACGACCATCAGTTCGCCCGAGAGCCCGGTCTCGGGCGCCCATCTGCGCAGCTTCTTCGCGCGCCTGCCGTCCTTGAGGGTGATCCGCCACGCGCGAAAGACGATCAGCAAAAACAGCGCCGCGAAGAAGTACCGCGCCGCCAGCGCGAGAATCTCGTACAAACCGTCGCTCACGCGCGCACCTCCCCTCAAGACTGCACCGCAATCATAGCACGATTGTGTTAAATTCGCGTTGACTACCGGGCCGCCCGAAAAATGCCGTTATTTTCTCCTTTCACTTTGACCATAGTCAATGATATAATATCTTGGGAAGGTAGATGAGAATATGGCTGTAACGACCGGAATGCTGCTCGTCGTGTGCCCGCTCGTGTTTCTCGCGTCGCTGATCGATTCCATCGGCGGCGGCGGCGGTCTGATCTCGCTGCCGGCGTACCTGTTGGCCGGGCTTCCGCCGAAGCTCGCCGCGGGCAGCAACAAGTTCTCCGCGAGCTTCGGGACGCTTGTCGCGACGATCCGCTACGCCCGGGAAAAGAAGATCCTGCCGATCGCCTCGCTGCTCGCGGTCGCGGGGGCCCTTCCCGGCGCGTACGCGGGCGCGGAGGTGCTGAAACAGATCGGCGACGGCACCGTCCGGATGATCATGCTGATCGCGATACCGCTCGTCGCGGTGCTGTTCGCCTTCAAGCGCAACACCCCGGTCGAGCCGAAGCCCATGACGCGCCGAAGGCACGCCGCGTGCTTCGCGATCGGCCTGGGCTGCGGGTTTTACGACGGCATCTTCGGCCCCGGCACCGGCACGCTGCTCATCATGCTGTTCACCTGGCTCGCCGGGATGGACATGGTCACGGCCTCCGGGACGTCGAAGCCGGTCAACCTCGCGTCGAACGCGGCGGCGGTCACCTCGATGCTCCTCGGCGGCCACGTGCTTTTCGCTCTCGCGATCCCGGCGATGATCTGCTCCGTCGTCGG
>JAAYZL010000356.1 GCA_012514855.1 Clostridiales bacterium | reverse complement strand
TTCTTCACGACGACGGTCGCCTGCGTGGGCAGGTTGTCGACTTCGAGCACCACCGGGAGCTCCTCGACGTGGTCGGATTCGACGGTCACCGCCTGGGTGACGCCGTCGCCGAGCCATGCGTAGTCAGTAAACCCAAGTTCGCCCTCGCTGTTGCGGGTGCCGATGCGGTAGCGGGAATACCAGTCGGGATGCGACTGCTCCTTGATGTAGTAGGTGCCCGGATCGAGCCGAACCTGTCTGGAGCCGGCGTTGCCCGTGAGGGACACGTCGACCGAGGCCACGGGTGTGCCCGTCCCGCCCGCGTTCGTGTAGATGTTGAACGTGACCGTCCCGGACTGCGGTATGCCCGCGAAGCCCGCGGGGAACTGCTTGCGGATTTCGAGGGTGCCCTTGCGGACGTTGCGGACCGTCTCCGCCACCGCGTCGCCGTTCGTCTGGCCGATGCCGTTGGCCGTCACCTTGACGACCCTGGAACTGGCCGTGCCGGCCCCGACGTATCCCGCCGGGATGCTGGTCTCGGTCAGCTTGTACCAGCCGGGCGTGAGGCCGTTCCATTCGATCACGCCTTGCGCGTCGGTGGTGGTCGTGTAGCTCGCGATTACCGCGCCGAAGCCGGTGTCCGTGACGAGCGGATAGGTCGCGCCCGACGCGGTGTCGCCCGGCGCGAACTTCTTGAACTGCAGCGTGAACTGCACGTTCGCGATCGGCGCGGCGACTTCTCCGGAGTCGTCGTCGTTGTCGTCGGTCTTGAGGACGGTCAGCTTGCCCAGGTCGTGGTTGACCACTTCCTTCGAGTAGGTCGCCACGCCCGCCACGTTCACCCAGTTGCTCCCGGTCATGTCAACCGGGTTGACGTGCGGGTTCGCCACGAGGAAGTTGTTCTTCTCCTCGTCGGTGAGGTCATGGCCGCCGATCTTGATTTCGTTCACGCGGTACTGGCCCTTGGGCAGCCAGATGAAGGCGGTGCCGTCGGAGCCGGTGGTGATGGTGTCCGCCGTGATGTTCGCGCCGTTGGCGTCCTTGATCTGACCGCCGGTGGGCGTCGTGATCTCAAACACCGCGCCCTCGACGTTCTCCCCGGCGGTGTTCTTCTTGTGGATGACCAGCTTGCGGTACTCCGGGTCCTTGACCATGATCTCGACCGCGGCGCTGCCGTAGAGTCCGGTCGTGAAGATGTGCGAGGGAACGAACGTGGGATCGAGTTCATAGCGCCCCGCCGCCGCGGTCTCCACCAGGTAGTACTGGGTGTTCGGCGTCAGCATGAGGTAGATGTAGCCGCTCGCGTCGGTCGTGTATTCTCCGATCAGGAGGTCGGTCGCGCCCTTCTCCTCGTAGACCTTGAACTTGAAGTTCTGGAGAGGAGTCAGGACCGACGTGGACGCGAGGTTGTAGCCAACCTTGCGTATGACGACCGGCACCTTCGTGACCTGCTCGTTGAGAATCGGATGGTCGAAATAGTAGGTGTCGACGGTATACTGCTGGCCCGCGACGGAGCTCGTCGTGGCAATCAGCGTCCAGTAGGTCTGGATGGGGGTGGTGTTCGCCGGATAGCTCACTTCCTTGAGCACGAACTGGGCGGTGTACGTCGTGACGCTCCCGACGGTATTGACCGTGATGTACGGCCGGTACGTGGGATCGTCGTACAGCGCGGTCATGTTGAAGGATTCCGACAGCGCGTTGCCGGCGACGGACGCGTTCTGCGTCGGCGTATAGTGGTCGCGCATGTCCAGGCCCGTGGTTATGCTGGTCAGCTTCGCGCCGACCGGCGCGCCGTGGCCGTCGCCGAGGTATACGTCGAAGGTGACGCCGGGCAGATTGACATAGGAACCCTCCGCGGTGTGCAGCCTCTTCTTGATCTGTATCTGCAGGTAGCGCGGCCCGTCGCCCGGGCCGGGTTCACTGGGGTCATTGACATCCGGAATGCTCGTGACGGCGTTCTTGTTGTAGTTCGCGGGCGTCAGCGGGCCGATGACCGCGCCGCCCGCCGGGATGTGATATCCGCCGGGGGCCTCGGTTTCGACCAGCCAGTAGGTCGCGCCGTACTCCAGCGGCTCGGTGAGGAATTCGCCGTGCAGTATGTTGCCGTCGCGGTCCCGCGTGGTGCCGGTCTCGTAGGTGCCGATCAGCACGGCGCTGGCGAGGTCCGCGCCCTTGTACAGGCTGTACTTGGCGTGGTCGAGCAGCGGCGCGCCGGCCTCGCTGCCCCTCTTTTCCAGCCTGAACTGCGCGTACGGCTTCTCGTTGACGAGCGGATTACTCGCGTTGCTGTACGAGTTCGGGGTGGTGGAACTGGCGCCGAAGTTGTAGCGCACGGCGTTGTACAGGTTTGCGAGGTTCTCGTATTCCGACTGGGTATAGGAGGCGGCCTCGAGGGTCGCCCTGTCGGGCGTGGGGAGCTTGGCGTTGGGGGCGGTCGGGAATTCAAGCCCCGTCGGCGGCGTGCGCTCGAAGGCGACGTAATCGCCCATGCCGTCGAGTCCCTCAAAGGCGACCCCGCCGTTTGCGCCGGTCGTGAGGGACGTGACGTACACCAGTTTGATGTCGCTTCCCACGACGGTCTTCTTGTAGAGCTCGATGGACACGCCCGTGAGCGGCAGGCGGACCTCGTGGCCGTACTGCTGGGCATACTTGTCCACCTTGACCTTGTAGACGTTCAGCGTGGCCTTCGGGATGTTGGAGACGGACGCGTCGATGATCCGGCTCTCGCCCGGGGAGTACGTTTCCTTCCCCAGCGTGACGGTCACGGGAGCCGACGCCGGAAGATAGTTGTTCGGCGCCTGCGTCTCGGTGATCGTGTACACCAGCTCGACTCCCTTGTCGGAGTAGATCGGCAGATCGTTCTGCGTCGCGACGCCGTCGCTGTTCGTAGACCGGGTTCTGCTGTAGGTGCGCGTCCCGGAGTTGTGGCTAAAGCCGCTGGGCATGCCGCTGATCGAATCGCCTGCCGGATATGTCACCGAGATGGCGAACGTCGCGGAGTTGTTCTTCACGGCGAGGCCCGTCTTGGCGTCGAGCTTGGTGATGGTGAGATTGCCCCTGTTCAGGTAGTTGTCCAGCTCGACCGGCGTAGAGCTGTCGACGCTGACGACAATCGGCCCGTAGAAGTAGTCGGAGCCGCTCTGGAAATAGCCCGGGCTGGTTACCTCGCCATCGGGATACATGCCGGTCTCCTTGAACGGCCGCACGGCGTTGGCGGGGAAGTTTTCCTTCAGGTAATAGGTGCCGGCCGCCGGCAGCGTTGTGCTGGCGAAGGTGTTGCTGCCGGTGCTCGTCAGCGTGACCGCGGGATCGAGCGGGGTGAAGGTCGACCCGCTCTTCGTGTATACGGAGAACGTGATGTTGGACGGGTAGGTAACCGCACCCCCGACGAGGGCGATCATCTTCTTCTTGAGCCGCAGCTCCGGCCTCTTCTCGTTCGTCTCGGAGGCGCTCGCCGAGCCCGACACGGCCGTCACGGAGGGATCCGTGGCCGCGGGGTTGATTATGTAGTCCGTCGGCGCCGCGATCTCCTCGAAGTAGTAGACGATGCCCGCGGTCACCGGCGAGACGGTGAACGTTCCGTTGCTGCCGGTGGTGTATATCCTGTCGGCCGAGCCGCTCTTGATGTACGTCTTGACGCCGCCCGTATCGTTGTTCGGATAGTAGTACACCTTGTACTGGGCGCCCTGGAGATTCAAGGTACCCGCGGTGTTCGTCTTGGTAAAGACAATCCTGTTCTGGTCGTTGTAGACCCTGTTGCTCGAGCCCGTCAGGTCGGTCACCTTGTTGTTGGAAAGGGTGACCTTCCACGCGGGCACGGGCCCGCTGCCCAGGTCGATTGTTGCCAGGCTGCCCGGGAAGTCGACGAGATAGCTGTCGCCCGGATCCTCCACGATGTAATACTCGATCAGGCCGCCGCCCGCATTCCTGATGGGCAGATAGTCGGAGGAGTAGTTGCCGTTGCTGCCCTCGTAGGTCATGGTGCCGGCGAGGTCATAGCCGGTGCCGTTGTAGGTATAGACCTTGAACGTGGCCCCGGCCTGCGCCTGGCTCGATGGATTTCCGCTCTCGTCATAGCTCCTGAGATATTTCCTGATCCTGAGCTTGCTCAGGAGTATGTTGTCGACGGTGAGCGCCTTGATCGTGGAGCCCTCAAACGTGAAGGGATCGAACGAGCCGGGAACCGTATAGGTGCCCACGGCCGCCCCGCTCAGCGTCTCGACCAGCGTGTAGGTGATCCAGTCGCCGTTTGTGTACACCCGGGGCAGATTGTCAAACGTCACGACGCCGCTCGAGTTCGGAGTCTGGGCGGTGGTTTTGCCGGGATCGCCCGGCACGGCCGGATCCTTGGTCCAGGTCAGCTCGAACAGGAAGTCGCTCCAACTGATGCCGGTGCCGGTGAAGTTGGTGATCGGGCTTCCGCCGGCGTACGTAAGCACGCGCTTGTTGACGGTCAGCTTCGCCGTGCTGGGGTAATTCTTGATATCCCCCAGATCCAGGGTCTCGGCGTTTTTGATCGTCACGTCCCTGTCAGGGATCTTCAGGCGGCCTGTGGGCACGATTGTCTCTACCATTTGGTACGTGCCCGGTTCGGCAAGTATGTACACGTAGCCCTGCGCGCTGGATGTGCCCTCGGCCTTCTTGACGCCTTCCTGCCGGAGCTCGAACTTCGCGCCCTCCAGCGGGGTGGTGCCCTCGTTTACCTTCCGGAACTTCAGCAGGCCCTTGGCGGTGCTGTTGGTGAAGGTGAGCGTTTTATTAATGCCGCTCTCAATCGTGACCGTTTGCGCCGCGGGGTCTATTGCCGTATTCGTGGGCGGGGTCTTCTCAAACACGTAGTATTCGCCGGGCCCAAGATCAAGGATATGCGCGTCCTCGTTCTTCGCAAGCGAATACGTGAATACATGTTCGGCGTCGTCGATGATCGGACCGCTGCCGCCCCAGTTCGAAGAGGGGGTCACGCTGAACACGGCGGGACCCGGGAAGATAGAGGACCAGTGCTCGTTGTAGGGCTGGATGGTAACATCGCTCTCGAGGAACCTGAGGTTCTTCAGAATCTTCAGGCCGCCGGCCGGGGTCGTTTTCTTGAAGTTGATGAAATCCGAATCCTCAAGGGGATCGGGGGTCCCGGAGGTGTTCACATACTTGTAGCCCAGGCTGGCGTTGTTGGTCAGAAGGAAAACGTCCCCATCGTTCTCGTCCTCGTGGCCGTAGGGCAGCGTCAGATCGCTGAGCGGGTAGGTGACCTTCACCTCGTACTCGGAGTAGAAGGGCGTTAACGAGGCATCTATGCCTCGATGCAGACCTGTCAGCTCGGCCTGGTTGTACCCGGTGACTTGCAGGACGTCCTCGCCCGCGCCACCTTCTGCGTGCGTCGTGCCCGTCGTATGGACGGGATTGAGCAGCGTGATCGACGAGGAGGACGGCTTGACCGGCGTGCCGGCCGCGTTCGTGAAGGTCGGCAGCGTGTCGGTCAGCGTATAGTCGCTGAAGTTGATCACGCCGAATTTGTCGTAAAGGTTTGCCTGGGTGATGAATGCACCCCCGGAAGTCCTAAGACCGGTCTTGATATAATAGGTAAAGGTGGCGTACTGGACGCCGCCTACGGTCGTGAAGTCCGGAGTGGACGGAACCTTTTTTTCCTTCGTCAGGCCCCAGCTCACGTCGGCAAGGTTCTTGATATCGGTTTCGTTTGTGATGTAGGGGCTGGTCGGCTCCGCGGTGAGGTTGTAAACAAAGTCCACCGGGCTGGACCCGCCTTCGGAGTTCGTCGTGTCTACCGTGGCGGACGCGCGAATCAGCAGCTCGGCAAACGGGGTCTCGTTCGGAACGGTGCCGTTTCCGGTCATCCTCGCGGTCAGCGTGAAGTCCTGATACGTGCCTACTCCGAGGTCGGAAAAGTCGGTCAGCGTCACCTTGCCTCCCACGGGGGTCAGCTTGGTGCTTCCCTTGTAGAGATCGATTCCATCGGGCACGGTGATCTCCAAGGCGATGTCCCTATACTTGTAGTAGGCGGGGTAAGTCTGGGCCTCCTGCTTGTAAGCCGGAGCGCCCTGCGAGCTCACGGTGATCGTGTAGCTGAAGGCGTCGCCCGTCTCGACGCTCTCCCTGTTCACAATCGCAGTGACGTAGAAATAGGGTATGTCCATGTCTTGGTTTCGACTGCTGCCGTCCATCGCGGCATCGTAGCCGTTTGTAAAGGTGCCGGGCGTTTCCATCAGCCCAAACAGACCCATCGCCATCATCGGTCCGAGGGCGTCAGGGTCCTCCGTCGGCTCTTCCGTCGGCTCCTCCGTCGGCTCCTCCGTCGGTTCCTCCGTCGGCTCTTCCGTCGGTTCTTCCGTCGGTTCTTCCGTCGGCTCCTCCGTCGGCTCTTCCGTCGG
>JAAYZL010000008.1 GCA_012514855.1 Clostridiales bacterium | reverse complement strand
CTCAAGGGCGTGCTGCGCGCGCGGGAGATGCTTTTCTCGAACGTCGCGTGGCCGGGCGTGCTCGATCAATTGTATTTTTCGCTTGCGGAAGGTTAGGATATTACAGGAGGAAATTTGATGGCGACAGTGATCGGCGTCCGGTTCAAGAAGGCCGGCAAGGTATATTATTTCGACCCGCGCGAGGTGTGGCCGCGTCCGGGGGACAGCGTGGTCGTCGAGACGGCGCGCGGCGTCGAGTTCGGCGAGGTCGTCACCGGCGCGCGCGAGGTCGAAGACGCCCAGATCGTCGCGCCGCTCAAGAAGGTGCTGCGCGTCGCGACCGAGGAGGACGCGCGCCGCGCGGACTACAACGCGAAGCGCGAGGTCGAGGCGATGAAGATCTGCCAGGAGAAGATCTTAAAGCACAAGCTCGAGATGAAGCTCGTGAGCGTCGAGTACACGTTTGACAACTCGAAGATCATCTTCTACTTCACCGCGAACGGGCGCGTGGACTTTCGCGAGCTCGTGAAGGACCTCGCCAGCGTGTTCAAGACCAGGATCGAGCTCCGGCAGATCGGCGTGCGCGACGAGGCGAAGATGCTGGGCGGGCTCGGCTCCTGCGGGCGCCCGATCTGCTGCGGCACGTTCCTGGGCGACTTCCAGCCGGTGTCGATCAAGATGGCAAAGGAGCAGAACCTGTCTTTGAACCCGACGAAGATTTCCGGCCAGTGCGGGCGGCTGATGTGCTGCCTGAAGTACGAGCAGGACTACTACGAGCAGACGCTCAAGAAGCTGCCTCGCGTCGGCAAGGACATCGTGACCCCGGACGGCGTCGGCGTCATCACGGACATCAACGCGATCTGCGAGCGCGTCAAGGTGCGCATCAAGACTGCGGACGACAGCTTCGACGTGCGCGAGTACAACATCGCCGACGTCCGCAGGCCCGGCCCGGACGACTCCGCCGCCGCGCGCGAGGCGCCAAGGCCCCACTTTAACCGCGGCGACGGCCGCAGGCCCGAGGAGCCTAGGGGGGAGGGAACCCCGGAGGACGACGCGAAGCGCCGCCGCTACCCGCACCAGAAGGCGCCGAAGAACATGAGCACCGAGCAGTTCTTCGAGAAGATGCGCGCGGACGGCGACGACCCCAAAAAGCGGCCGGACAGGCCCCGGAGGGACCGCGCGCCAAGAAGCGACAGGGGCGCGGACGCCGCGCAGGGCGCGAAGATGCCCGAGGGAAAGCAGGATGTGGCGGAAACGTAAAAATAACGGATGAAATTTCAAAAAAGGGCTGTACTTTCCGCGCGCGATATGCTATAATACGACCAGCCCCGATAGAACGCTCTGAGAAACCGTACCCCTCCGGTGGGATCCCTACCGATGGCAGGACTCGGCATCTAAGGCAGGTCATCGATTGGGCACACACATTTAGGAGGGTTTTTCCATGATCGAAGACAAGACTTTGGTTTGCCGTGAGTGCGGCGCGGAGTTTGCGTTCACCGCGTCCGAACAGCAGTTCTATGCCGACAAGGGCTTCCAGAACGAGCCCGGCCGTTGCCCGGCCTGCCGTGCAGCCCGCCGCCAGAACAACGGTGGCTCCCGCGGCGAGCGCCAGATGTATGAAGTGATCTGCGACGGATGCGGCCAGCCCACGCAGGTGCCGTTCCAGCCCCGCGGAGACCGCCCCGTCTACTGCCGCAACTGTTTTGACTCCCAGCGTCAGAGCCGCTTCTAAGCACAACGGGTATTAACCGCCCCCGCAAGGGGGCTTTTTTTGTGGGGATTTTCGGCTCGGTGCGGATTTTTGCGCGGTCGGCGGCGCCGCGGAGGAGTTTCCTTTTGCCGCGGCGGAGATTTTATTCGCCACGGCGCATGGGAAGGGCTTTCCCGCCGCGTGAGGATTTTTTCGACACGCTGACCCCCTGGGGGGGTATTTTTGTCGGCCGGACGCCGCCGTGGGAGAATTGGAATTATCCCGCGAAAGCGCTCTCCGCGCGTTTTCGCGGAAGGCGATCTTGACGGCCGCGCACATTTCCGCCGCAAAGAGATTTCCGAATTGTTGCAAATAATTCGAATTCATAAACAATGAGAGACGAAAGGCCGCGGGGTGATTTTTTTCCACATGTTTTCCTGTATACTATTCCCAAGAAGGTTTCGGGGAGCGGGAAAATGGACAAAAAGGCGGCAAAAACCAGACGCGAGAAGCGGCTCGCGCGGCGAAGGCAGAAGGCGGTCGCGCGCTGCGTGGTTTTGTCCTCCGTTTTGCTGTGCGCGGCGGGGCTTTTTTTGATGTCCGCGTCGAACGGCCGCGCGCCCGCGGGCGACCGGTGGTACGTCGAGGGCGAGAGCGTCGAGGTCGCCGCGCCGCCGATCGACGTCGGAGCAGACGGCAGGGATTCGGCGCTGCGCACGCTTCCGTTTTTCCCGGAGACCCGGCCGCCGATCGAAATGCCCCTGCCGACGCACGTCCCCCTGCCGACGCACGTGCCGTTGCCGACGCACGTGCCGTTGCCGACGTTCGGTCCGCAGCCGACCGCGGAGGTTCCGGAGGCCCGCGGTCCCGTCTCGATCGTCATCTCGGCGGTGGGCGACTGTACGCTCGGCGGCGAGTACGGTTCGAGCGGGCTCCGGCGCTTTCAGCAGGTGGTGGAGAAGCGCGGCGCAGACTACTTCCTCGAAAACGTGCGCGACATCTTCGCGGCCGACGACTTCACGGTCGTCAACCTCGAGGGGCCGCTGACCACGAGGACGACGAAGCGCCCCAACCGCCCGTTCAACTTCCGCGGCGGGCCGGAATACGTCGAGATACTGTCCGGCTCGAGCGTCGAGGTCG
>JAAYZL010000355.1 GCA_012514855.1 Clostridiales bacterium | reverse complement strand
GAAATACGCCGGCCGGATCAGCGTTTCCAGCGGCTGCCTCTCGGGCAGTTCCCGGTTGAGCAGGTAGTCGCGCGTGATGAGCACGCCCTTCACGTCGTCGGCGTCCTCGCCGCAGACCGGGAAGCGCGAGAGCCCGCTCTCGCGGATGGTGCGGACGATGTCCTCGTGCGCGTCGTCCATCCAGATGAAGCGCATGTCGGTCCGGTGCACCATCACGTCCTCCGCGGTGATGTTGTTGAACTCGAAGATGTTCTCGATCATCTCGCGCTCGCTGGTCTCGATCGCGCCCATCTCCTCGCCGACGTCGACCATGTAGCGGATCTCCTCCTCGGAGACCTCGTCGTCCTCGTCCTCGGGGCTGATGCTGAACAGCTTCAACACGCCGTTCGTCGACGCGGTCAGAAGCCAGATCAAAGGCCGCAGGAATTTCGAGGCTATGTTGATCACGCCGCACACGGCGCGCGCGACCTGCCGGGATTTTTTCATGGCGATGCGCTTGGGAACGAGCTCGCCGAACACCAGCGTGAAATAGGAGAGTATGATCGTGATGACGATGACCGACAGCGTGTTGATCGCGCCCGCCGAGACGGAGGTCACCTTGAGCGTCCCGACGAAGTAATGCGTGATGCGCCCGGCGAAGTTGTCCGCCGCGAACGCGGAGCCGAGAAACCCGGCGAGCGTGATGCCGACCTGTATCGTGGACAGAAACGTCGTCGGCGCCTCGGCGATCTTCAAAAGCAGCTTCGCGCGCCGGTCGCCCGCGGCCGCGTCCCGCTTGAGTCGGTTGTCGTTCAGAGAGATGACCGCGATCTCCGTCGCGGCGAAAAAAGCGTTGATCGCGATCAGAAACACCTGTAAAAGCAATTGACCCGCCAGTGGGTCCAAGGAAATTCCCCCTTCGCGGTTTGAATACCGCCATTATAGCAATCGCGGGACGTACTGTCAAGAAATTGCCATAAATGGAGGGGCAATGCTCAGTTCGCGCCGCCTTCCTCCGGCTGCACGCTCACCTGCGCGGCGGGCTCGTTGGGCACCTCCATCTCCGGCGGCTGCAGAAGCACCATCGTCAGCCAGAAGACCCCGGCGCAGAAAACCGCCAGTATGCCGGTCAGCACGGCCGCGAATATCCTCGAAAAATGCGTGCCGCCGCCGCCGGTCTCCATGACCTCGGCCTCGAAGCTGCGGTAGACGGTGCCGGTGTCCGGGACGCTCGCCGCATGCTGCGAGAGCCACGCGCGCGCGCTCAGGGCGATCCGGGCGTCGACGCGGCCGCGCTCCTTCGCGGGAATGCGCCTGCGGACGCGGCGCTCGAAGCGGTCGAGCGCGCTTTTGATCTGCTTCGGCGGCACTTTGAGCACGCGGGCGATCCGGCCGGCGCGCAGCCCGCAGCCGTAGCGGAGCATGATGAGCCGCCGCGCGTCGGAGCTCTCCCCCGAGGCCATCGAGAGCACGAGGTCGCCCTGCGCGCCGTCGATCGCGTCCTCGCGGAAGCCGTCCCAGTTGAGCTCCGCGTCGCCTAAGAGCAGCACCTGCTCGACCGCCTCGCGCCGCACCGCCGCGCGCAGGTTCTCCCGGAATCCGACGCGGCTCTTGAGCCGGCCGCTCCTTAAAAAGCACGTGAGCAGCGCGCGCTGCACCGCGTACTCGGCGAGCTCGTAGTTGCCGCAGATCGCGTGCGCCATGTTGAAGAGCTCCCGGTAGACGCCCTTCACGCGCGCGAAGTAGACGCGCAGCCGGTCGGTGGTCATCGCGCCGACGGACATCGCTAGTTCCCGAGCGCCGCCATCGAATCCGTGACGGGGCGCATCCTCTCGTAGAGCTCGGCGTAGATCGGATAGCAGCGCAGGTACGCCTCTCTCCACGCCGGATTGACCTGGTGGCGCGAGCGCGTGCGCACGACGCTCGCCGCGTCCTCGTAGCTACTGAACATGCCGATGCCGACGCCCGCGTTGATCGCCGCTCCAAGGGACGTCGTCTCGCCCGGCATCTGGTGGACGTCGACCGGCAGCCCGAACACCGCCGCGAGGATGTCCGGCCAGAGCCCGCTGCGCGCGCCGCCGCCGGTCAGCATCATGCTCTTCATGGGGCTCGCGCACTCGGCGATGATCTCCTTGCAGCTGTTGAGCG
>JAAYZL010000354.1 GCA_012514855.1 Clostridiales bacterium | reverse complement strand
GCCTCGCGGGTCACTTCCTCGACGGCGCGGAAGTCCTCCTCCGCCTCGCGGCGAATCTCAAGCCGCATGCCCGTCCTCCCTTCAAACGCGCCGCTTCGCGCCGAACAGCCGGATGTTGTTCTCCGTGAAGTAGTTGAGCACCATGATCAGGATCAGCACGCCGCCCCAGATCAGCGAGATGTAGTAGCTCGAGATCTCCGGGAAGCGGTTGATGCCGGTCTGCAGCATCTGCAGAAGCAAGATCGCGAGCACGACGCCGGAGATCCTGCCGCTGCCGCCGCTCGGGTTGACGCCGCCGAGCACGACGATCAGCACGCACTGGAGCGTATAGACCGTCCCGTAGTCCGCGCGCGCGGAGTTGTAGTTCGCGAGCATGATCATGCCGCCGAGCGCCGCGCAGAGGCCGGAGAGCATGTAGGTCTTGACCAGCAGCAGGTCGGTCTTGATGCCGGAGAACCTGGCCGCGGTCGACGAGGTTCCGATCATGTAGATCTTCGCGCCGTAGGTCGTGCGCGCCAGCAGGTACCAGATCACGAGAGCCATCGCCGCGAAGAAGATCAGCTGCACCGGGATCAGCCCGAACAGCTTGCTGTTGATCGAGGTCGCGTACACGCGCGGCAGCTTGCTGACGGCCTTGCCGTTCGTGATGACGATCGCGATGCCGGTAAAGAGCTCCGACGTTCCCAAGGTCGCCAGGATCGGCGGGATGCGCACCTTCGAGACGAGCGCGCCGTTGAACAGGCCCGCGACCGCGCCCATGAGCATCGAGAGCGCGAACGACAGCGGTATCGCGTAGAACGGAAGCCCGCCGTCCCCGGTCGCGAGCGCCTTCATCAGCATCGCCATGCAGATCGACGTGAGATTCGCGACGCCGACGACCGATAGGTCGATGCCGCCGGTGATCATGCACACCATGATGCCCAGCGCCATCAGCCCGAATTCGGGGAACTGCGCGAACATCGTCTGCACGTTGATGAGCGTGTAGAACTTCTCGAACTTGGTGATCGCCATGAACGCCATCCAGACGACCATCATAAGCGTCAGCCGCCAGACGTGCCGGTCGCGCCGATAGAGCGCGCGAAGCCTCGCGGCGGGCTTTCTCGTCGCGTTCATTGCCGCACCTCCTTAAGGGCTGCCTTCTTCGACACGTGGACGCGATTCGCGCGCGCGACCTGCATCGCGCTCACGCCGGTGCCGACGATGATCAGCGCGCCGACGAACACGCTCTTCCACACGGTCGGGACGCCCAGGAGAATCATCGAGTTTTCGACGACCACGATCAGGACGGTTCCCAGCATGCACCCGGTCAGGCTGCCCGCGCCGCCGGTGATCGCCGTTCCGCCGAGCACGACGCCGGCGATGATGTTCATCTCCATGCCGAGCATGTTCGTCGGGTGCATCTGCGTCATCATGCAGGTGCGCATCAGCCCCGCGAGGCTCGAGATCATGCCGACGAACACGTACATCCCGAACTTCGTCCTGCGCACGCTGAAGCCCGCGCGGTGCGCGCTGACCTCGTTGCCGCCGATGGCGTAGATGCCGCGGCCGAACATCGTGCGCTGCAGCAGGAAGTAGGCGACGATCAAGACCGCCAGGAACGCGAGGAACGACACCGGCATGCGCGCGGTGAGCCCCGACTGGGGATTCGTCGCGATAAACAGCGGTGAAAGCCCGAAGTTCTTCATCCCCGGCGGGATGACCGCGAGCTGCCGGGAATTCAGCGTGCCCTGCATGAAGCCCTTGAACACGCTCGAGGAGCCGAGCGTCACGATCAGCGCCGGCAGCCCGAAGTGGCCGATGAACAGCCCGTTGAACGCGCCCAGCAGCGCGCCGAAGCCGACCGCGATCAGTATCGGCAGCCAGATGCCGCCCTGATAGCCCGATTCCAGCAGCAAACTCGTCGTCGCGTAGGCGCTCAGGGACGCCAGCGCCGGGAACGACACGTCGATGCCGCCGGACACGATGACCATGAACGCGCCGACCGCGAAGATGCCGGGCACGACCGACGCGGACAGTATGTCCACGATGTTGTTGGGCGTAAAGAACTGCCCGGAGCGAATCTCGATCAGCACGCAGAGCGCGAGCAGCACGACGAAGATGTACGGCTCGTTGCGGCGCGAGAGTTTTTTGATAGCCTTCTGCACGTCAATTCCTCCCCTCGCCTACAACATGTACGAGAGCACTTCGCGCTCGTCGGTCTTCGCGGGATCGAGCTCGGCGACCACGCGCCCGGCCTTGAGCACCATCAGCCGCGAGCAGTTTTCGAGCACCTCCGGCAGGTCGTCCGAGATGATGACGATCGCCATGCCGTCGTTCGCGAGCTTCTGGAGGATGCCGTGGATGTCGTGCTTC
>JAAYZL010000047.1 GCA_012514855.1 Clostridiales bacterium | reverse complement strand
GCAGGGTGGCACCGCGAGTTCCTCGCCCCTACGTCGGGACGGGGGCCGTTTTTTTATCATATTCAATCCCCGAAAGGAGAATCGGCATGCTGACACAGGCGCCCAAGGGAACACAGGACATGCTTCCGAACAGCGCGCACCGCTGGCAGCGGATCGAGGAGAACATGCGCTCCGTCTGCCGCATGGCCGGCTACCGCGAGATTCGCACGCCCGTCTTCGAGCACACGGAGCTGTTTCAGCGCGGCGTCGGCGACGGAACCGACGTCGTGCAGAAGGAGATGTACACATTTCTGGACAAGGGCGGCCGCTCGGTCACGCTGAAGCCCGAGGGAACCGCCGGCGTCGTGCGGGCGTTTGTCGAGGCGCACCTGTACGCCGACCCGCTGCCCTGCAAGCTCTACTACGCGTCCTGCCCGAACTTCCGCTACGAGAAGCCGCAAGCGGGGAGGCTCCGCCAGTTCCACCAGAACGGCGTCGAGATCTTCGGCGCGAAGGACGCTTCCGCCGACGCGGAGGTCATCCAGGTGGCGCTGGACGTCTTGAAGGCGTCGGGCATCACGGGCTTGAAGCTCTCGATCAACTCCATCGGCTGTCCCGCGTGCCGCAGCGCCTATCAGGCCGCGCTGAAGGCATATCTAGAGGAAAAGCTGCCGACGCTGTGCAGGACCTGCGCCGAGCGCTTCGACCGGAATCCCATGCGCATACTCGACTGCAAGGAGGACGCGGCGAAGCTGACCGACGCTCCCTCGATGCTGGACTTTCTGTGCGCAGAGTGCTCGGAGCACTTCGAGGCGCTTCAAAAGTACCTGCGCGCGCTCGGCATCGGCTACGCAATCGACCCCCGGATCGTGCGCGGGCTCGACTACTACACGAAGACCGTGTTCGAGATCATCGCCGAGACGCCGGACGGCGCGCTGACCGTGTGCGGCGGCGGCCGCTACGACGCTCTCGTCGAGGCGCTCGGCGGGCCGTCGCTGCCCGGCGTCGGCTTCGGCATGGGCGTCGAGCGGATGCTGCTCGTCGAGGACCAGCAGGGCGCGGCGCACGAGGCCGGGCCGCTCTACGACGCGTTCGTCGTCACGATGGGCGCGGCCGCGCGCGTCGAGGGCGCGAGGCTCGTCCGCGAGCTGCGGGAAAACGGGCTCCGCGCCGACCTCGACCACGCGGCGCGCAGCATGAAATCGCAGTTCAAGTACGCCGACAAGATCGCCGCGAAGCGCGTCGTCGTCATCGCCGGGGACGAGCTCTCCCGGAACGCCGTCAAGCTGCGCGACATGGAGAACGGCCTCGAGGCCGAGGTCGCGCGCGAGAACATCGTCAACATACTTCTCGAAATGAAGGGAGAATAATCTATGCCGCTTTCCTGCAAGCGCGACACCTACTGCGGCCTTGTAAACGAAACGATGGCCGGCAAGGACGTCCACCTCTCCGGCTGGGTGCAGCGCACGCGCGACCTGGGCGGCGTGGTGTTTGTGTGGCTGCGCGACCGCGAGGGGCTCGTGCAATTGGTGTTCGACGAGGCCGTGTGCTCGAAGGAGGTGTTCGAGCTGGGCCGGTCGCTCCGCGGCGAGTACGTCGTGACGACCGTCGGCGAGGTGCGGCTGCGCGCGCCCGAGGCCGTCAACAAGGAGCTTTCGACCGGCACCGTCGAGGTGTTCGTCCGCGAGTGCGAGCTGCTCAACAGGAGCGAGACGCCGCCGATCTACATCGACGACAAGGTCGACGAAAACGAGCTCGTGCGGCTGAAATACCGCTACCTGGACCTCCGCAGGCCGTCGATGCAGCGCAACGTGCGCATGCGCTCGAAGCTGTTGAACGCCGTGCGCTCGCACATGGACGCGCAGGGCTTCTCCGAGATCGAGACGCCGATCCTCACGAAATCCACGCCCGAGGGCGCGCGCGATTTCCTCGTGCCGAGCCGCCTGCACCCCGGCACGTTCTACGCGCTGCCGCAGTCGCCGCAGATCTACAAGCAGCTTTTGATGCTCGCGGGCTTCGACCGGTACTATCAGGTCGCGCGCTGTTTCCGCGACGAGGACAGCCGCGCCGACCGCCAGCCGGAGTTCACGCAGGTCGACGTCGAGATGTCGTTCATCGACGAAAAGGACATACAGGCCGTCGTCGAGGGCGTGTTCCAGCGGATGTTCAGGGACGTCATGGGCATCGAGCTTTCGCTGCCGCTGCCGCGCATGACCTATAAATACGCGATGGAGAACTACGGCTCGGACAAGCCGGACACGCGCTATGATATGAAGCTCGTCGACATTTCCGACCTCGCCGCAAATTCCGGCTTCCCGGTGTTCGAGGCGGCGGTCCAAGAGGGCGGGCGCGTGCGCGGCATCAACGCGAAGGACGCCGCCGACATGACGCGCAAGCAGATCGATTCGCTCGTCGACTATGTCAAGACCTACCGCGCGAAGGGGCTCGCCTACGTCGCGTTCCAGGAGGACGGGACACTCCGGTCGTCGTTCAACAAGTTTCTGACCGAGGAACTCGCGGCTGCACTCAAGGAGCGCTTTGCCGCGCAGCCGGGCGACATCCTCTTCTTCGTCGCGGACAAAGACGCCGTGGTTCTCCAGAGCCTCGGCGCGCT
>JAAYZL010000353.1 GCA_012514855.1 Clostridiales bacterium | reverse complement strand
TTGTGCTGCGCGTGCAGGACGATGACCTCGCTGCGGCCGTCCGTCTCCGGGAGCCTCATGAAGCGGTGCTCGTCCCCGCGCGCGAGGCACACGGCCGTGGCGAGCAAGAGAGCGCCGGACGCGCCGTTCGTGACATAGGCCGCCTCGTTGCGGGTCAGATGCGCGATCCTCTCGCCGACCGCCGCCTGCAGTTCGCCGAAGTCGACGAAGCGCTCCGAAACCTGCCGCATCGCCTCGATCGCGGCGCCGGACATCCGGCTTCCGCCGTAGACGGTATAGGTGTCATGGGCGTTGATATAGGACCGGACGCCCAGTTCGTCGAAAATATCCATGGCCTACCTCCGTCCGCCGAGGCGGATGTACTGCGGAAACAGCCCGATCGCGCGGTCGACGGCTTTCTCGGCGTTTCGGAAGCCGTGCGCGAGCGGATGGTTCAGGAGCGCCGAGATCGCGAGCTCCCGGTCCTCCTCGACCGCGGCGCGCACCGTCAGGCGCTCGTACTGCTTGACCGCCTGGACGAGCCCGGAGACCTTTTCCGGAAGCCTTCCCGCCGGGAGCGGCCGAACGCCGTCCGGCCCGACGAGGCAGTTGATCTCGACGACGTCGTCGTCCCGGAGTTCCTCGATCGCGCCGCGGTTCCGCGCGTTGACAACGAGCTCCGCGGGCTGTTCCCCCGAGAGCGCCTCGACGACGTTCAGCGCCGCGAAGCTGTAGAGCGACCCGCCGCGGCCGGAGAGCTCCGCAGGCGGCTCGGCGACGCTTTCGTCCGCGTATTTGGAAAACAGCCCCCGGTTGATCTCCCCGACCTGCGCGGCGCGGGAAACGCCGCTTTTTTCCCACTCGTCGGCCTGCTTCGCGCGCATCTGGTCCTCGAACCAGTAGTACTGCAGGTACGGCGACGGGATAATGCCCAGGAGCTTCGTCAGCGCGCCGACGCCCTCGGCCTTCGGGATGTTCTTCATCAGAGTCTCGTTGCCGGAAATGCCCTCGACGACCTCGGGCAGCACGTTTAGCCCGTCGAGCTCCGCCGCGGTGACGAAGCTCAGGTGGTTGAGCCCCATGAAGCGGCAGCGCACGCGGTCGCGCGGGACGCCGAGCACCTTCGCGATGTCGTTGACCATGTTGATCGGCACGTTGCACAGCCCCACGCAGCGCACGCGGCTGTGCTTGAGCACGGCCTCGGTGACGACGCCGGCGGGGTTCGTGAAGTTGACGAGCCACGCGTCCGGGCAGATCTCCTCCATGTCGCGGGCGATTGAAAGCGCGGTCGGAATCGTCCGGAGCGCGTTGACGAAGCCGCCCACGCCGGTCGTCTCCTGCCCGATCAAGCCGAGCGACATGCCGAGCTTTTCGTCCTCGGCGCGCGCGGCCATGCGCCCGACGCGAATCTGGCTGACGACGAAATCCGAGCCGGAAAGCGCCTCGCGGCGGTCGGTCGTGAGCGTCAGCCGCGCGTTTAAGCCGTGCGCCTTCAGCATCCTGGCGGCGAGGCTCGCGCACAGCTCGGCCTCCTTGCGGCCCTCGTCGATGTCGACGAGCGCGATCTCGCGAAAGCGCAGGCGGTCCTTCCGGGCGGCGATCTCCGCGAAGATCTCCGGCGTATATACGCTTCCCGCTCCGAGAATTGTCAGTTTGCGGTCCTTCATGGGCTTCCTCCTACGGGTGCGCCTTGATGCCGGCGCCGCCGTCCAAAAACAGCGCCTGGCCGGTCATGTAGGCGGACATGTCGCTGGCCAGAAACAGCGCGGCGTTCGCGATGTCCTCCGACGTTCCGGGCTTCAGCGGCTGCATGCCGTCCAGAAGCCGCAAAAACGCGTCGCGCTCCGGCCCCTCGGGGTAGCTTTCAACTTCGTCCGCGAGCGCGTCGCTCATGATGAGCCCCGGGCAGATCGTGTTGACCCGGACACCCGTGCGCGCATAATCGAGCGCCATCGCGCGCGCCGAGGCGTTCATCGCGCCCTTCGTCGCCGCGTAAATCGCGTTTCCCGGCATCGTCCTCTCGCTGTGAATCGAGGAGATGTTGACGACGCTCCCGAAGCCGCGCTCGATCATGCCCGGCAGAAACTTCCGGGCGCAGCGCATGCCGCTCAGGAAGTTCGTCTCCAACAGGCGCGCCATCGTCTCGTCTTCCCACGCGTGCGCCGGAGCGCGACTGTTGACGCCCACGGTGTTGACGAGTATGTCGACGCCGCCGAAATCCTCGAGAATCCGGTCGCAGACTTCCTCGGTCTCCAAAGCGGCGGAGAGGTTCAGCGCATATCCCTTCGAGTCCGGCGAGAGCTTCCGAAGCGCCTTCACGGTGGCCTCAAGCGCGGACAGGTTCTTCCCGCCGACAAGGACGGTCGCTCCCTGCTTCGCAAACAGCAGCGCGATCGCCTTGCCGATGCCCCTCGCGCCGGTTGTGACAAAGGCGCGCCTGCCCTCGAGCAGCCTGTTGTAATCCATGTTGCCCTTCGCCCCTTACGCCTTGAGCCTTCGCACGCTGGCCTTTTCGACGACCTTGGTCTGGTAGATCCTCTTGACGGGGGACGCGACCTTGCCGGTCAACTGATCGACCAGAAGCCGGATACTGTCGCAGCCGATCGCGAACAGCGGCTGCTCCATCGAGGTGATCTCCGGCCCGGCGTACTTTTCCGGCAGGATCGACTGGTTGTCAAAGCCCATCACGGAGACGTCTTCCGGAACCCGGAGCCCCATGTCGAGCGCGGCGCGCACGGCGAAGCTCGCGATGGCGTCGTCCGAGCAGAAGACGGCGGTCGGGCGGTCGTTCAGCTCCAGCAGTGCGCGCATGCTGTTGTAGCCGGAGCGGTAGTCGGCCATCGTATATTGGATGCCGCCTTCGCGAAGCTCCAACCCGTTCTGCCGCAT
>JAAYZL010000352.1 GCA_012514855.1 Clostridiales bacterium | reverse complement strand
TCGGCGAGGGATTTGAGCTCCGCCGCGCCCTCGGAGGAATAGCAAAGCGGCTTCTCGACGAACACGTGCGCCCCCGCCTCGACGGCTCGCTTCGCCATCGGGATGTGCAGCTTCGTGGGCGTCAGCACGAACACCGCGTCCGGCCGGAAGTCCCTGAGCGCGTCCCCGTAATCCGCGTACAGCCGCGCGTTCGGGGCGATCCTGCGGAATTCCTCGCGCGCGTGCTCCGACGGGTCCGAGCCGGCCAGATTCGCGCAGCCGAGCCCGAGCAGCACCTCCGCGTGGCGCTTTCCAATGGAGCCGAGGCCGGCGAGCAGCAGCCGGAGACTGGAACAATCCCTTATTTCCATGCGGAAAACCCCCCGTCGACGACCAGGTTGTGCCCCGTCACATAGCTCGAGGCGTCGCTCGCCAGGTACAGCGCCGCCGCCTTGATCTCCGCGCCCAGCACGCCCATGCGCCCCAGCGGGGTCGCGTCGCCGTATGCCTCAACGAAGTTCCGCGGCTCGCCCCTGTCGAACCCGCCGGGGGAGATGCTGTTCACGCGCACGCCGTAGGGCGCCATGAACGCGGCGAGGTCGCGGGTGAAGCCGATCACGCCGCTCTTGGCCGCCGCGTACTCGACGGGCTGCTCCATCTTGTCCGCGCGGTGGTACATCCGGCGGTCGCGCCCGACGAGCCCCGCCACGGACGCGATGTTGACGATGGCGCCGCGCCCCGCCTCCGCCATGTGGCGGCCGACCGCCTGGCAGCAGAGGAGCGCGCCGGTCAGGTTGACGTCGATCATGTTGCGGATGTTCTCCGGATCGCGCCTGAGGAAGTTGCACTCGCCCTGCCCGGAACCGCCGCCTGCGTTGTTGATCAAAATGTCGATGCGCCCCTTCCACGCGAGCGCGGCGTCGGCCATCCGGCGAACGGACAGGGAATCCTTCTGCTCCATTTGAAGCCCCGCCGCATCCACGCCGAAGGCCCCGGCGATTCCCGCCGCCGCGACCTCGGCGCGCGCAAGCTCCCGGGAGGTAATGGCGACGGCGCAGCCGTATTCCGCGAGCGCGCGGGCCATGTCCCTCCCGAGCCCCGCGTGGCCGCCGGTTACGATGGCGACCCTGCCGTCCAGCCGGAACATCGACCGCACATCCCGATCCACAAGGACTCGCCCCCCGTGTTAAGTTCTTGTCCCAGACGTAATAAAGTATAATGGCTTCCGGCGCACTTGTCAACCCTCTAAATGTACTACATAATACAAATTCTTGACATACCCGCCGGATTGGATTATAATAGCTTCGGCAATGCCATCGGCAAAATGAAGTTCAAGGAGAATTGGGACATGTACGCAAACAAACGCAGGTTCGAGGGGATCATCCCGCCCATCGTCACGCCGCTGACGGACAGCCGCGAGCTCGACCGGGACGCGCTCTGCCGCCTGATCGACTATGATCTTGACGGCGGATGTTCGGGTATCTTCGCCATGGGAAGCTCCGGGGAAGCCATGATGACCTCCCGCTCAGTCTGGCTGGACACCCTGCGCCTGACCGTATCGCACGTCGACGGGCGCGCGCCGGTGTTCGCCGGCGTGATCGATTCGAGCACCGCGCGCGTCGTGGAGAATATCAAGGCCGCCGAGGGCGTCGGCGCGTCCGTCATGGTCGTAACGCCGGCGTTCTACCTGCAAAACGTCAGCCGGGACGAGATCTTCCGGCACTTCGAGGCCGTCGCCCTGAGCACGAGCTCCGAAATCGTCGTCTACAACATCCCGCCGACGACCCATGTCAACATCGATCCGGGGACGATTCGCGAGATCGCCGCGATCGACAACGTCGTCGCCTTCAAGGACAGCGCCGGCGACTGGGAGCGCCACCAGCGCTTCCTGTTCATGCTGGAGGACCGCGATATCGCCGTGCTCAACGGCGCGGAGGAGCTGTGCGCGGCCTCGATGCTGTTCGGCTCGCAGGGCTGCGTGCCGGGACTCGCAAACTTCTTTCCGAGGATGTTCGTGGAGTTGCACGAAAAGGCGCGCGCGGGCGACGTCGCCGGCAGCTACAGGCTTCAGAGGGACATCTCGGACCTGCGCAAAGTGCTCGCCGTCGGGAAGCACTGGATGAGCGCCATGAAGCACATCGCCTTCCGCCTCGGCTTCGGAACCGGCGCGGCGTCGCTGCCGATCGAGCCGCTGACGCCCGCCGAGAAAAGGGGCATCGACGAAATCCTCGAGCGCTACCTGTGAACCTCCCGGCCGGTTCCCGGGCATCTCCGCGGACAGAGGGGAGACCTATGCGAAATCTGCACGATGACAAGCTCTATATCCAGGTGTTCCGCGAGCTGCGCGGCTACATCATCCACAACAACCTCAAGCCGGGCGACCTGATTCCCACCGAGATGGAGCTGTGCAGGATGCTCAGCGTCAGCCGCAACGTGCTGCGCGAGGCGATCAAGGCGATGGAACTGATGGGAATTGTGCGGTCCTGCCCCGGCAGGGGCACGGTCGTCTGCCCGTTCAGCCTGGACTTCATCTTCCAGAACGTGCTGTTCTCCACCGCCGGGGACAGCGAGGACACGATCCTCGAGATGCTGAACGTGCGCAAGAAGATCGAGCTCGGCTATATGCGCGAGGCCTTCCGCGTGCTGAGCGACGGGCACATCGCCCATCTGCGCGAGGTATTCGAGCGGTTCAAGGCCAAGCATGAGAGCCGCGTGGCCGACCTGACGGACGACCGCGATTTTCACATGGCGATCTTCACGCCGCTGAACAACAACACGCTGATTACGCTTCTGGACGCCATCTGGCAGGTGGACGCCACCTTTCAGCTCGAGGAAAAGATGCAGTTCAAGGGCACGACGACGACCGATCACGAGAACATATTGCGCGCGCTCGAGGAGCACAACGAGGAGGCGTTCGTCGCGGCGATGCTCGCGCACTTCTCCAGCGGCAAGTATGCGCCGGGCGCGGCCAGGAGATCCTGAGGCCCGAATCCCCTTCGCGCGGCGCGGGGGATTCTTCCTTTCATGCGGGGGTCGCGGCGGAAATGGCTCCGCGTCGGGTGCGCGGTGCGGGGACGGCGTCGAGCAAGGCTTGCCGTTTGTACCCCCCCCGCGGCAATCCGCCGGGCGGCCCCGGCGCCCATGTTGAATTTGAAGAAGCGCGGAAAGAAAGGCTTTGCCGGCCGGATATCGCCGTCGGCGGGGCGGCGGCGCGATGTTCGCGCATGAAAATACGACGGGGGGAGAATGGATATGGACCTGGGTCTGAAGGGCAAGGTGGCTGTGGTGACGGGCGCGAGCGAGGGCATCGGCCTGGCGATCGCGCGGGAGTTTCTCGCCTCGGGGGCCAAAGTGGCGATCTGCGCGCGGCGGGCGGAGCGGATTAAGCAGGCGGCGCGGGAGTTGGGCGCGCCGGGAGAGGTCTGGTTCGCCAGCGCAGACGCCACGCGCGAGGAGGAGGTCTACCGCTTCGCCGCGGACGCCTTCGCGCATTTCGGCCGCATCGACGCCTGGGTCAACAACGTGGGCGCGACGGTCATCAAGGACGGCTGGGAGTTCACCGGCGCGGACGTCGACTTGATCGTCGGCCTCTGCTTCAAGTCGGCGCTGTTCGGCGCGCAGGCGGCCTTCCGCCATATGCGGGAAAGCGGCGGCGCCATCGTCAACATCAGCTCTTTGGCCGCGCGCTGCCCGACGGCCGGCCGCAGCACGCTCTACGGGCCGATGAAGGCGGCGGTCAACAGCCTCACGCAGACGCTGGCCGGCGAGTACGCGGCCTGGAACGTGCGCGTCAACTGCGTGATGCCCGGATTCACGGCCACGCCCGCCGTGCGCGACGCCATCCCGGAGGCGGAGCTTCGCCACAATGCCGAGAATACGCTGCTGGGGCGCGTGGCGGACCCTTCGGAGATCGCGCGGCCGGCGGTATTCCTGGCCTCCGACGCCGCCAGCTACATGACGGCCGAAGTGATCGAGGTCTCCGGCGGGCGGGCGCGCACGCTGAATCCGGGCTACTCCGCGCAGCTTCGCGAGCGCGGGCGCTGAGCATCGGTTTTACTATCGAGAAAAACGGCCGCGCACAGTTTGTCGCTCCGCCTTTGCCCGCGGGCGGCTCCGCGGGGCGGAGAGAGGCCGATTTCTGCCCCGCAGGCGCGGAAATGGCCCGGCAAAAGCATAATATTCCGGTCAGAATAGACAAGTTCGGCAGTTTTCACAGTTGACAAATCGTTTTGACGAAAGTATAATTGTCGCATAAGGTCGCGCGCCCCTCGGGGATCGGCCGAAAAGATGAAAGCGAGGAACCGCCCTATGGCCATCACCAATGTCTCCAAGATCAACGACGACAGAGAGGTCAACATCAACCGCGCCGCGATCGAGCACCGCGCGACCTGGATGGGCCTTATCTACGACGAGGCCAGGAAGGCCGGGCTCGACGCCGAGGCGATCTGCCGCAGGGCCATCAAGCGCTGCGGAAACATGCACGGCGACAACTACCGCGCCGCCTGCCTGGACCCCGAGAACGTCGAGGACTTCCGCAAGGCGTTCCTGCCGAAGCTGGGCCTGGACACCTTCGAGATGGAGGTCACCGACTGCGACCGCGACAACCTCAAGATCGACTTCCACTACTGCGCGCTGGTCAACGCCTGGAAGAAGCTCGGCTTCGACGACGACACCTGCGCAACCCTCTGCGACATCGCCATGGACGGCGACCGCGGCATCGCCGAGTCGATGGGCCTGACGCTGGATCTGGACGACACCATCGCCAAGGGCTGCTTGACCTGCAGGCTGCACTTCCATAAGTAACACTAATTCCAAACATCAATGCGTCGTCGCGCCGGATCTTTTCCCGCCACGGCGATCCGCTCAAATCTTCGATTTGAACGGATCGGTCGCAGAGCGACTTTGATTTTCTCCGAAAATCAAACCTTCGCTTTGTCGCTCTCCGCTCAACGTAGCTCCGCTACGCCTCGCTCCGGCTCCGCGCGGGACAGAAAAATCTCTCGACGCTTTGGACGCATTACTGTTCTACATTGGTTTGACTCATCCCGGAGGGAGGCCCCCGGCGATATAAAAAAAACAGGAGGGAACACTTCATGAAGAAACTGTTTGTGATGGTACTTTGTCTGGCGCTCGTGCTGTCGACGGGTTCCGCGTTTGCCGAGGTCATCAAGCTCGGCGGCCTCGCCCCGCTGACCGGCACCTACACCGAGTACGGCACCGGCTTCGAGATCGCCTTCAACATGGCCATCGACGAGATCAACGCCGCCGGCGGCGTCAACGGCTACACGTTCGAGATCGACGTGCAGGATTCCGAGGGCGACCCGGTGGTCTCGACCACGCTGGCCACCCGCTTTGCCGAGGACGATTCGGTGCTTGCGTGGCTGGGCGACTTCACCTCCGGCGCCTGCAAGGCCAATGCCGAGATCTGCGATCTCTACGGCATCACCCAGCTCTCGCCGACCGCCTCCGCGCCCGACTACGCGTCGATGAGCCCCTACTGCTTCTCGATCATGGGCCGTCAGGACATCGAGGCGCCGTTCCTCGCCAAGTACATCGTCGGCAAGTACCTGGGCTGCAAGACGGCCGCCGTCATCCGCGTCGACAGCGACTGGGGCCTCGCCAGCTACTCCAACTTTGAGAAGAAGGCCGTCGCCGAGGGCATCGAGATCGTCGCCCACGAGACCTACCAGACCGGCGAGACCGACTTCTCCTCGATCGTGACCAAGGTCCGCGCCTCGAATCCGGATTGCCTGATCGTGCTCGACCAGGGCAACTCGGTCGCCGCGGTCTTCAACCAGGCGGACGCCGACGGCTGGGACATCAGGCACGTGGCGCTCGGGCCCGGAACCTCCGCGCAATTGCTCGGCCAGCTCACCGACCCCGCCAACATCATCGTGACCTCCCCCTTCTTCTTCGACAAGGACAACGCCGACGTCATGGCCTGGCACGACGCCTTCAAAGCGAAGTCCGGCTTCGCGCCCACCATCCACCCCGCCTGCGCCTATGACTGCGTCTATCTCATCGCCGAGGCCGTCAAGAGCATCGGCGACGGCGAGCTCAACCGCCAGACGCTGCGCGACGCGCTGCAAAACGTCGAATACGACGGACTCACGGGCTTTATCAAGTTCACCCCGGACGGCGACATCTCCCGCAACTACATGATCTGCGGCGGCACCGCCGAGGGCTGGGTCGTGCTCGAGGGCTTCGAGTACGGCGCCGCGGGCCTTTAATTCGCCGGGACATCCGCGATCCGGGAGCGAGGGAAGTTTCCCTCGCTCCCGGAAGGGATTGTCCGAAGGAGAGAAGTCGCATGGAGTACATTCTCAGCCAGTTGATGAACGGGCTCTGTCAGGGCGCGATCTATGCGCTGATGGCCATCGGCTATTCGGTCATCGTCGGCGTCGTGGGCATGGTCACATTTACCTATGGGGAGATCATGATGATCGGCGCGTTCGGCGCCTACTACACATTCCTTCTGGTGGGGAACAACCTGCTCGTGATGATTCTGGCGGCGTTCGCCGCGTCCTTCCTGATCGGCATCGTCGTCTACAAGGTCTGCTACGAGCGCTTCTTCAACGCGCCCCGGCACATATCGCTTTTGTGCACGATCGGCTTCAGCATTCTCGCCAAGAATCTGGCGCAGATCGTCTTCGGCCCGGACACCAAGCCCCTGCAGGGCGTCATCGACAACAAAATCTTCCCGATCAACCTCTTCGGCCTGACGCTGCAGATAAAGCTTTTGCAGATCATCATCATCGTGCTGGTGGTGGTGCTGGCACTGGCGCTGACGCTGTTCTTCAACAGGACGAAGTGGGGCGTCATGCTGCGCGCGGTCAGCCAGAACCGGGAGGCCTCGTATCTGGTGGGCATCAATGTCAAGCGCGTGACGATGATGGGAAGCTGCATCGGCTGCGCCTTTGGCGGCGTCGCGGGCATCCTGCTCGCGATCAACTACTTCGTGGTCTATCCGACGATGGGCGCCGCCTACAGCATCAAGGCATTCTCCTCCTCGGTGCTGGGCGGTCTGGTCGATCTGCGCTTCTCCGCGCTGGGCGGCCTCACCATCGGCGTTATTGAAAACATGGGCATCTCCTTCAGCTCCGCCTCCTTCCGAGACATCTTCGCGTTCGGGTTCCTGATACTCGTGCTGGTTCTCAGGCCGCAGGGCTTCGCGACCAAGAGAGGGAGCAGGGTATGAGGGGCTTTCTTTTAAACGCCCGGGCCGGCGGGCGCAAAACCGCCCGAAATGTCGGGCTCGCGGCGCTGGTTCTGCTGCTTGTGCTGCTGCCGCGGCTGGGCATACCGGCCGTCTACCTGCGCTACATCTGCACGATCATGATGTACGCCACCCTGGCCGGGTCGCTCAACATCATCAACGGCTACAGCGGCCAGAGCTGCCTGGGACAGGCCGGCTTCTTCTGCATCGGCGCCTACACCTGCGCCGTGCTCTCGACCAAATTCGGCATTTCCTTCTGGCTGTGCCTGCCGCTGGGCGGCTTGCTGGGCGCCTTGGTCGGCGCGCTGGTCAGCCTGCCGACGCTGAGGCTCCAGGGCATCTACCTCTCGATCGTGACGCTGGGCGCGTCGGAGATCATCCGCATCGTCGCCCAGAGCTGGACCAATGTCACCGGCGGCGCGATGGGCATCAAGTCCATCCCCAAGCCCGTGCTCTTCGGCTACAAGATCTTCAGGCCGCAGGACTACCTCTACATCTTTCTGGCGCTGGGCGTGCTGTTTTTGTTCCTCTCGGCGCGGGTGCTGAAGTCGCGCGTCGGGCGCGCGTGGATGTCCATCCGCGAGGATCAGGTCGCCGCGCGCTCGCTCGGCGTGGAGATCAAACGCTACAAGTCCGTCAACTTCATGTACGGCGCCTTCTGGGCCGGCGTCATCGGCGCGGCCTACGCCCCGTTCGTCAGCTTCATCGAGTCCTCGCAGTTCACGCTGGACACCGGCTTCGACGTCCTGGCGATGGTCGTCATCGGCGGGCAGGGCACCCTGGTCGGGCCCATCGTCGGGGCGACGATCGTCACCGTGCTCACCGAGTCGCTGCGCTTTTTGAGCTACTGGCGCTACGTGATCTACGCGCTGATCATCATTCTGATGATGTGGGTCCGGCCGCAGGGGCTGATCGGCGCGAGCAAATCGGTGCTCGCGGGCGGCCAGCTGCGCCGCAGGCCGGACAAGAGGGCGGGGGGTGCGCGCGCATGACGGACAGGCATGTGCTGCTGGAATCCCGGGGCGTCTGCAAGTACTTCGCCGGCCTCAAGGCGGTGGAGATGGTCGACATGCGGGTCAACCGGGGCGACGTGTTCGGCATCATCGGCCCCAACGGGGCCGGCAAGACCACGTTCTTCAACTGCTGCACCGGCATCTACCCGCCGACGAAGGGCGACGTGTTCTTCGAGGGCGAGAGGATCACCAACCTCGCGCCGGAGCAGATCGCCCGCCGCGGCATCACGCGCACCTTCCAGAACATCCAGCTCTTCAAGTTCATGAGCGTGCTGGACAACGTCAAGATCGGCTGCCACATCAACACCAAGACCGGCATGCTCGACGCCATGCTGCACACAAAGCGCTACCGCCGGGACGAGAAGTTCGCGGTCGAGAGAAGCCTCGAGATTCTCAACGACATCGGCATGTACGAGGTGCGCGACACCATGGCCGGGACGCTTCCCTACGGCATGCAGCGCAAGGTGGAGATCGCCCGCGCGCTGGCGCTGAAGCCGAAGCTGCTGCTCCTGGACGAGCCGGCCGCCGGCATGAACCCGCTGGAGACGCATTCGCTGATGGAGTTCATCAAACTGCTCAACCGGAAGGACTACAGCATACTCGTCATCGAGCACGACATGAAGTTCGTGATGAACGCCTGCAACCGCATTCTGGTGATCAACTTCGGCCAGCGCATCGCCGAGGGAACGCCCGAGGAGATTCGCGGAAACCAGCTCGTGCGCGAGGCGTATTTCGGCAAGGGGCTGATCGTGGAGGGGGTGTCGCGGCATGCTTAAAATCGACGGGCTCGAGGTATTCTACGGCTACGTCAACGCGCTGCGCGGCATCAGCCTCGAGGTCCATCAGGGCGAGATCGTGACCCTGATCGGCTCCAACGGCGCCGGCAAGACCACGACCTTGATGTCGGTCTCCGGCCTGGCGCCCAAGTCCGCCGGAACCGTGCGCTTCCGCGACCGGGACATCACGCGCATGCCGCCCAACAAGATCGTGCATCTGGGCATCGCCCACGTGCCGGAGGGGCGCAAGATCTTTCCCGGCATCTCCGTCAGGGACAACCTGCGCGCCGGGGCGCTGGGAAACCGCGGCCTGACGAAGAAGCGCGTCGAGGAACTGTACGAGGAGGTCTTCGAGCTCTTTCCGCGGCTGCGCGAGCGGCAGAAGCAGGCCGGCGGCAGCCTCTCCGGGGGCGAGCAGCAGATGCTGGCCATCGCCCGCGGGCTGATGATGGACCCGGAGCTTCTGATGCTGGACGAGCCGTCGCTGGGGCTGGCCCCGATCGTGGTCGAGGAGATATTCTCGCTGTTGATGCGGGTGCACAGCCTGGGCAAGACCATCCTCCTGATCGAGCAGAACGCGTCGATGGCGCTGTCGATCGCCGACCGCGGCTATGTGCTGGAAACCGGCAACATCGCGCTCGAGGGCGCGGGCAAAGAGCTCTTGCGCAATCCCGAGGTGCAGAGGGTGTATCTGGGAGGCTGACCCAACAAAAGGCCGCGCGCGCGGACAGCGAATCGACGCGCGGCATGCCCGACGGCGGCTCGGTTGCCGGCAGACTGATCATCGGGGGAATCGCCAAGCATAGGCCAAGAACAGGAGAGCGACGCAAATTATGGACAAGAGCGCATACGCAAACTACATCGCCATCCTCAGGAGCGAGCTGATTCCGGCCATGGGCTGTACGGAGCCTATCGCCGTGGCGCTGGCGGGAGCCAAGGCCAGCCAGGTGCTCGGCGGCCGGCCGGATTTCATGGACATCTACTTGAGCGGCAACATCATCAAGAACGTCATGGGCGTGGTGGTGCCCAACTCCGGCGGGCAGACGGGCATCGCCGCCGCGGCCGTGCTGGGCGCGGTGGGCGGAAATGCGGAGATGGGGCTGGAGGTCATCGCCGGGGCGGGGGAAGAGGACATCGCCGAGACCAGGAGGCTGATCGCCGCGGGTATTTGCGCATGCCACCTGGTCGAAGGCGAGGATAACCTCTACATACGCGTCGAGGCCGCGCGCGGCGCGGACCGGGCGCTGGTGGAGATCAAGACCCGCCACAACCACTTCTCCCGCATCGAGAAAAACGGCTCGGTGCTGTTCGAGCAGGGCGATGTCCCCAGCGAGGCCGCGCAGGGCGACAAGAGCGCCCTCAACGTGCGCGAGATCATCGAGTTCGCCGACGAGCTCGTTCTCGACGACGTCCGCGAGCTGCTCGACCGCCAGATCGAGTACAACCGCGCCATCTGCGAGGAGGGCCTCAGGCGACCCTGGGGCGCGCAGGTCGGGCGCACGCTCTTGTCCGAGGGCGACCAATTGCGCATCCGCGCGGCGGCCAAGGCCGCGGCCGGCTCCGACGCGCGCATGGGCGGAAGTTCGATGCCGGTGGTCATCAACTCCGGCAGCGGCAACCAGGGCATCACCGTCACCATGCCGCTCTACGAACACGCGATGGCCAACGGGATCGGCGAGGAGCGGCTCTACCGCGCGCTGGCGCTGGCCAATCTGATCTCGATCCACGAGAAGCGCTTCATCGGCAACCTCTCGGCCTACTGCGGCGCGGTCAGCGCGGCCACCGCCTCGGTCGCCGGCATCGCCTATGCGGACGGCGCCGATTACGAAACCATCGGCAACACCATCATCAACTCCATCGGCACCATCGGCGGCATGGTCTGCGACGGCGCCAAGGCCTCCTGCGCCTCGAAGATCGCCAGCGCCGTGCAGACGGCGATGCTGGCCTACGAGATGGCCAAGGGAGGCAATGTGCTGAAAAACGGCGAGGGCCTGGTGGAGGGGGGCGTCGAGGGCACGATCCGCAATATCGGCCGCATGGGGCGCGAGGGCATGCGCGAGACCGACGTGGAGATCCTCAACATAATGTTGGGCAAATAACGGCAGAGGACAAATGCAATGGACAAACACGACATCAATCAGTCCATCGGCGCGCGGCTGCGCGAGTTGCGCGGGCAGAAGCAGCTGACGCTTGAAACCCTGTCGGGCAGGACGGGCGTCAGCGTCAGCATGCTCAGCGCCATCGAGCGCGGCCGCAAGAGCCCCACGCTGACCATCCTCAACAAGATCAAGAGCGGCCTGAGGATATCGCTCTCCGAACTGCTGGACGAGTCGCACAACAACGACCGCCGCGTCACCGCCCAACAGGAGATGCGCGTCATCCGCCGCAAAAAGGGCTGCGAATTGTGGATGCTGGTCAACTGCGAGAACTGCACCCGCTTCGAGGTCATGCGACAGGAGATCGCCCCGCGCTCGCGCTGGGAGTCGGAGCCGCATCTGGGAGGCAATCTCTGGGAACACTGCCTGATCGTCCGCGGTGAATTGACGATGATCGTCGATGGAAGCACCTATTGCGTGCGCCAGGGCGAGCTCTTCTCGTTCATGGCCGGCGTCGGGCACACCTACATCAACGACGCGGATTCCCCGCTGACGATGATCGTCATCAACGCCTACGTTTGATACCAATCCAAAATATGAATTCCTCGTCGCGCCGGGTCTTTTCGCGCACGGCGGTCCGTTCAAATCTTCGGTTTGAACGGACCGGTCGCGTTGCGACTTTGATTGCCTTCGGCAATCAAACCTCACTTTGTCGCTCTCCGCTCAACGTAGCGC
>JAAYZL010000046.1 GCA_012514855.1 Clostridiales bacterium | reverse complement strand
GAGGGTCGAAAGACCAAGTTGAGTGGCACCGCGGGCAACCGTCTCAAGCAGCATTGCTTGGGGCGTTTTTGTTTGCCGGACTCAGCGATCTTCCATCAAAATTTATTTTGAGGAGGAAAACCCCATGAAGAAGCTCGCAGCCCTGATCCTCGCTTTGGCGCTCCTTCTGACCTCGTCCGCGACGGCGGAAAAGACCGTCTACGAAATCGGCATCGCCCAGTTCGCCGAACACGGCTCGCTCGACAACTGCCGCAACGGCTTCCTCGAGGGCCTGAAGGTCGAGGGCTTCGCCGAGGGCGACAACCTGGTCGTCGACTTCCAGAACGCGCAGGCCGACATGGGCATCGCCGCCACGATTGCCTCGAACTTCGTCGCGAACGACCTCGACATGATCTGCGCGATCGCGACCCCGATGGCGGTGTGCGCGTTCAACGCCGCGGAGGACAGGATTCCGGTCATCTTCACCGCGGTCTCGGCGCCGGTCGAGTCCGGGCTCTCCGAGGGCAACGTCACCGGCACGAGCGACCAGCTTCCGGTCGAAAAGCAGCTCCAGACGATCCGCGCGATGCTGCCGGACGCGAAGAACATCGGCATACTCTACACCGTCGGCGAGACGAACAGCCAGGTGCAGCTCGCGGCGTACAAGGAGCTCGCCGGGCAGTACGGCTTCGAGATCGTCGAGTCCGGCGTCACCGCCGGGCAGGACATCGCGCTGGCGCTGCCGCAGCTTCTGCCGCGGGTCGACTGCCTGACGATGCTGACCGACAACACGGTCGTGCAGTACCTCGACGTCGTGCTCGACGCGACCGACAAGGCCGGCATCCCGGTGTTCGGAAGCGAGATCGAGCAGGTGGCGCTCGGCTGCGTCGCCGCCGAGGGGCTGGACTACTTCGCGCTGGGCGTGCAGACCGGGCGCATGGCCGCGCGCGTGCTCCGCGGCGAGGAAGCCGCCGACATACCGTTTGAGACGATCCTCGAATCCGCGCTCTACGTCAACACCGCCGCCTGCGAAATGCTCGGCGTCGGGATTCCGGAGGAACTGATGAGCCGCGCGACGGATATGGCCTGATCATCCCCCTCCCCGAAGGGCTTGCCCTTCGGGGAGGAAATTGGGGGAAAGGTTGGTTGAACCTTGCTGACGAATTTCCTGAACGCCCTTCCGAGCACGCTCGAGCAGGGGCTGATCTATGCGCTCTTGGCGATGGGGGTCTTGATCACCTACACGATCCTCGACTTTCCCGACCTGTCGGTGGACGGAACCTTCCCGCTGGGCGGCGTGATCTCGACGACCATCGTGGCCTCCGGCGCGCATCCCGCCGTGGGGCTTCTCGCGTCCCTCGCGGGCGGCGCGGCGGCGGGGCTGCTCACGGGGCTCATCCACGTCAAGCTCAAGGTGCGCGACCTGTTCTCCGGCATCATCATGGCGACGGCGCTGTACTCGATCAATCTGCACATAGCGTCCGGGAAGTCGCTGGTGACGATCGGCCGCAGGGAGGCGACGCTGTTCCAGAACAACGCGCTCGCGGGCTTTCTGGACGGCGTCGCGGGCGAGTTCGGGACGCTTCTGCTGCTGCTCCTGATCGTGCTTTTCATGAAGGCGATTTTGGATTTGTTCCTCAGGACGAAGGCGGGATACCTGCTGCGCGCGGTCGGCGACAACGAGCGCGTCGTCACCTCGCTCGCCTGCGACAAGGGGCGGGTCAAGATCATCGGGCTGATGATCGCGAACGGCTTCGCGGCGCTGTCCGGCGCGGTGCTCTGCCAGCACCAGCGGATGTTTGAAATCTCGATGGGCACCGGCGCGATGGTGCTCGGCCTCGCGAGCGTCATCATCGGCGTGAGCCTGTTCAGGAGGCTGTCGTTTGTCAGGAGCACGACCGCCGTCGTCGTCGGCGCGGTCGTCTACAAGATGTGCGTGTCGCTTGCGATCGCCTGCGGCATGGGCGCGAGCGACCTGAAGCTGATCACGGCGGTGCTGTTCTTGCTGATCCTCTCCGCGGGGCTTCTGAAAAAGGAGAGGAGGGAGAAGCGCCGTGCTTGAGATGCGCTCTGTCCGCAAGGTCTACAACCCCGGCACCGTCCGCGAGCTCTGCCTGTTCGAGGACTTCAGTTTGACGGTTCCCGAGAGTCAATTCGTGTCGGTCGTCGGCTCGAACGGCTCCGGAAAGACCAGCATGCTCAACATACTCTGCGGCTCGATTCCCGCGGACGGCGGCAGCATCGCGCTCGAGGGCCGCGACATCACGCGCGAGCGCGAGCACGTGCGCGCCCGGCTGATGGGCCGCGTGTACCAGAACCCCGCGATGGGCACCTGCGGCTCGATGACGATTTTGGAAAACCTGTCGCTCGCCGACAACAAGGGGAAGCCCTACAACCTGCGCTTCGGCACCGACAAGCGGCGCATCGGCCGCTACCGCGAGCTGCTCTCCCCGCTCGGGCTGGGCCTGGAGAACATGCTGAACGCGCGCGTCGGAAACCTGTCCGGCGGCCAGCGGCAGGCGCTGTCCCTGATCATGTCCGCGATGACGCCGATACGCTTTCTGATCCTCGACGAGCACACCGCCGCGCTCGACCCCAAGACCGCCGAGGTCATCATGCGGCTCACCGACCGGATCGTCAAGGAGAAGAAGCTCACCGCGCTCATGGTCACGCACAATCTGCGCTACGCGCTCGAGTACGGCGACCGGATACTGATGATGCACCAGGGCGGCATCGTGCTCGACCGCTCGGGCGAGGAGAAGAGGAATCTCTCGATCGACGACGTGCTCAAGATCTTCAACGAGATCAGCGTCGAGTGCGGGAATTGACCAAGGGCGATACCCCCTTTCCGCGCGCACCCTCCTCGGCCCCTTGGAGGTATTAAGGCAACACCGCATAAAGAGGGCGCGCGCCGGGGAGATGAATTTTCGTCAAACCGGGTTTGCAAAAGCCGCAGGCGTAGCAGGGCTACGTCAAGGATTTTGCAGGCCCGAGATGGCGGAAATGCAGCCGCCCGCGCCCGCACGATTTGTGCGGTATTGCCTTAATATTCTTCCCTGGTATGAGACCGCGAAGGAGATTGACTTCCCGCGGCCCGTCCGTAGTCATGATTCCTGCGCCTTGCGCATCGGCCGCGTTCATGCTATGATATATGATGTATGAAATAAACGGATCACGAAGGGCGGGAAGCGCATGCGGGCCGCCATCGCCGCGCTGGCTCTGGTCTTTTGGACGCTGTTGATCGCGGAGAAGCTGCGCGCCGCCCGGAGCAGGCGCGCGCTTTCGCATGTCGTGCACGTCAACGGCACGCGCGGAAAGTCGACCGTCACAAGGCTGATCGACGCGGGACTGCGCGCCGGCGGCCTCCGCGTGCTCTCAAAGACCACGGGCACGGACCCGATGACGATCGGCGTCGACAATGTCGAGCGCGCCGTGCACCGAATCGGGCCGCCGAACATACGCGAGCAGTTGAATATCCTCAATCTCGCCGCGCGCGAAAAGGCGGATGTGCTCGTCGTCGAGTGCATGGCCGTCGACCCGGCGCTGCAGAGGGCCTCGCAGGAAAAAATGCTGCTGGCCGACATAGGCGTCATCACGAACGTGCGCCGCGACCACGAGGACGCGATGGGAAATGCGCCGGAGGAGATCTGCGACGCGCTGTCAAACACCATCCCCCGCGGCGGCGTGCTGCTGAGCGCCGAGCGCGATCTCGCCGCGCGGCTTCGGGACAACTGCGCCCTGCGCGGCTGCCGCTTCGTGCAGGCGCTGCCGCGCGGCGACGAGCCGGACTTCGAGTTCGCCGAAAACCTCTCGCTGGCGCTGGCCGTGTGCGAGGAGCTCGGCGTCGCGCGCGAAACGGCGCTCGACGGCATGCGCCGCTTCCGCCCGGACCCGTACGCGCTGAGCGCCTACCGCTGGGGCGAAGGCATATTCATCAACGGCTTCTCGGCGAACGACCCGGCGTCGATTCAATTGGCCTACGGTCGCGCGCGCGCGATGCTGAACCTCGGGGACGGCGCGCCGACGCTCATCGTCAACAACCGCTTCGACCGCGGCCGCAGGACGCTCGACATGCTGAAGCTCGTTTCCGACATGCGCCCCACGCGCGCGCTGGCGGCGGGCGCATCGCGCGGCTTCTTCGCGCGAAGACTGCGAAAGGCGCTGCCCGACGCGGACATCGAAATGCTGCGCTCGGCGCGGGAGGTCGAGCGCTACCGGCCGCGCGCGGGGGAGGTCGTCTACGCGGTCGGCAATCTGGCCGGCTTCGGCCGTGACGCGGTGGCGGCCGCGGCGAGGGAGGGCGAGCGCATTGTATAATGAAGTGATACTCGTCGGCGTCGCGGTCAGCATGCTGTTTTCGGAACTGACGGGGCTCTCGCCGGCGGGGCTGATCGTGCCCGGCTACATCGCGCTGTCGCTCGGCTCGCCGCTTCGAATCGGCTATACGCTGGTTCTGTCGGCGCTGTCGGCGCTGATCTGCCGCGGCCTCGGGCGCTTTGTGATACTCTACGGCCGCCGCCGCTTCGCGCTGATGATATTGCTCGCGTTCGGCCTGGGCGTCGCGGTCGAGCGCGCGGGGTTTTTGCCGTTTCGCGTCGAGGCGATCGGATACCTGATTCCCGGCATCATCGCGCGGGAGATGGACGGACAGGGCTTCTGGAAGACGATATTGTCGCTGGCGCTGGCGACGGCGCTCGTCGCGCTGATCGCCGTCGTCGCCGGCTGGCCGCTCGGGGGGCTTCCCTGATGCGCGGCGCTCGCGCGGCGCTTCTGGCGGTCGCGCTGGCGGTGGCGCTTCTGGGCCTCGGCCTCACGCGCGCCCTCACGCGCGCTGTGCCGGCGGAGGACTTCGCCCTCAAGCAGGCCGCCGCCGAGCATATGCGGCGATGCATGGACGCCGTCCTGTCGTACAGGCGCGAGCTCGGCATACCGCCGCTTCCCGAGGACGCGCGCGGGACGGGCATGCTCGGCGACCATTTCAACGCGGTCACGACTACGGCCGGTGCGGCGGACGCCAAGCGCACGACGGCCGATCCCAACATGGCGGCGCTGATGGTCGGGATGCTGACGGAGGCCGGCGTCGGGCCGGGCGACAGAGTCGGCGCGGGGCTGTCCGGCTCGTTCCCGGCGATGAATCTCGCGCTGATCTGCGCCTGCGAGGCGATCGGCGCGGAGCTCATCTACATCGCGTCGGTCGGCGCTTCGACCTACGGCGCGAACCTGCCGCAGTTGACGTTCCCCGACATGGCCCTCAGGCTGTATGCCGACGCTCTGATCGGGACGCCGCCGGCGGCGTTCAGCATGGGCGGGGCGTCGGACGTCGGCCTCGACATGGATGCGGCGCTGTCCGGGGAGGTGCGCGCGCGCCTCAGTGCGAGCGGCGTGCCGTTCCTCGACATCCGGGACTTCGGCGCGAACCTGCGCGCGCGGATGCAACTCTATGCCGAGGGAGGGCCGATCGACTGCTTCGTCGGCGTCGGCGGCGGCATCACGACCAACGGAACGGGCCCGTCCGCGCCGCCGCACGGCATACTGCGCGCCGGAGACGTCGGCGCGACAGGCGACCGGAGCGGCCTCATCGAAATCTACGCCGCGGCCGGCGTGCCGGCGGTGCACGTCATCGACATCCGCAAGCTTGTCGCCGACTACGGCATGCCCTACGACCCGGAAACGCCGCCCGCGATCGGCGAGGGCGCGCCGTACATGCGGACGGAATATTCGAAAATCCCGGCCGCCTGCGCGCTGGCGGTCGACGCGGCGCTGCTTATATGCGGACATCGGCGCGGAAGGAGGGTCCGGCGATGAAGCGTTGGATTGCGGCGCTTTTGCTGCTCTTCCTGTTCCCCGTCGCCCGGGCCGAGGATGTCCCGACCGGGGACGGCCTGCGCGCCGCCGGCCCGGTCGAAACGGTCCCCTGGCGCACCGCGGGCGAGCTGTGCCCGGCACTGGCCGGCGGCGAACTCGCGCCCGCGCGAATCTATGCGCTCGGCGAGCCGGATCTGCGCCTGTCGGTCGCGGCGCTCGAGACCGGGCGCGACGGGCCGACGATCTACGTCGTGGCGGGCGCGCACGGCGACGAGCCGGCGGGAATTCTGGCGGCGGATCTCCTGGAGACGGCGGGGCTCGCGTCCGGGCGGCTCTACGTGCTCGCGCGCGCGAACGCGTGGGGCTGCGAGCGCCGCTTCCGCGCGTCTGAGGACGGCGAGGACCTGAACCGCGCCTACCCCGGCTCCGCCGAAGGCGGTCTTTCGGCGCGCGCGGCGGCCGCCGTGTTCTCCGACATCGCGTCCGTCCGCCCGGACCTCGTGCTCGACCTGCACGAGGCGCACTCCGCGGCCGGGGAAGCGGACTTCCTCGGAAACACCATCCTCTCGGCGTCGCTCGACGGCATCGAGGACGCCGCGCTGTCGCTCGTCGAGAAAAGCGCCGCGGGCGAGCTGTGCTCCGCGCCGTTTTCGCTGGCCGGGCCGCCGGCGGCGGGCAGCCTCGCGGCCGAGGTCGCGGCGCGGCTGGGCATCCCGGCGGCGACGATCGAGACGTGGCGCGAGGGCGATATCGGCGCGCGCGTCGGCGACCATCTGGCCATCGTCGCGCACTTCCTGACGGCGCTGGAGGAAAAGCCGTGAGCCGCTTTCCGCTGCGCGTCGAACGCGTGCGCGCGCCGAGGCTGTTCGCGGCCGGAATCCTGATCGCGCTGGGCGTGTGCATGCCGTATATGCTGAACGTCCGCAGCTTCGGCATATCGCGGGGGCTCTCCGCGGCGCTCGCGGGCGGCGACGAGGGCGGCGTGCTGCTGGTGGCGCTGAAGCTGGTGCTTCTGAACGCGCTTCGGGCACTGCCGCACTATCTGGGGGCGTTTCTCATGTCGGAGGCGCTGCGCTTCAGCTGGCGCGGCCGTCGCACGTCGATTCCGAACATGGCGATCATCGCCGGGGCGATCGTGCTGACCTACCGCGCGATCTACATCGTGCACGGCATACTCTACGACTTCGGCGCGCCGGCGATCGTCGTCATCGGAGAGCTGATCCTCCTGCGCGCGCTCGACTACGACCTCGGCGGCTCGTGGAAGAAGCCGGTGATGCTGGGCGCGTTCCTCGCGGCGTTTCAGCTTCTGGACGTGATCCCGCTGCTGGGCGCACTGCCGTTCGGCCGCGGCGAGACGTCGCAGGATGTGAAACTGGCGGCGACGGTGCTCGGCGCGGACGGCCTGTTGAACGCGGTCGGCCTTCTGCTGTTCGCGATCATGCTGGGGCTGGTCATCCCGCTGTTCATGCTCGCGCGGGACGAGAACAACCTGCGCGAAATGCACGCGCTGCGCGAGCAAAACCAGCGGATACACACGCAGAAGATGCTGGGCGAGGTCGAGAACCGCACCTACGCCGAGATGCGCCACCTCGTGCACGATTTGAAGTCGCCCCTGACGTCGATGCAGGCGCTGGTCGGCATATTGAAGCTCGAGAGCGAGGGCGAGGGCCGCGCGCAGGACGCCGAGTACCTGGGCCGCATAGAAAACGGAATAGAGCGCATGAGCTCGATGATCTCGGAGCTGCTCAGCGCCGACACGCGCGCCGAGGTGTGCTCGGGCGAACTCCTGTCGACGGCGCTCGCGCAGGTGTCGGAGCTCGACTGCGCCGAGCG
>JAAYZL010000351.1 GCA_012514855.1 Clostridiales bacterium | reverse complement strand
TGCAGTTCATCCGCCCGCCTCGGAAGCGACCTTCGCGCGCTGTGTTCCCGGGCGGCCTCGCAGCCTGTGAACCGCCCTCTCTTGGGGATTTCCGGCGCTACTTCCTCTTCGTCGTGGTTTGTCGGCGTGCCAATTCCGTATATGGCCCGCCGACCCGCAATCCGCTTCGCGGATTGCTAAACCGTGTCGGCCATGTTTGTGTAGAAAGTATACCCTATTTCCAGTCGAAAGTCAACTCGCTCTCATCGAACTCCGATTTTTAACAGCGTCCAAGGTGTAATGGACCGCCGCCGCGGCCGAGAGCGCCAGCGCCAGATACAACAGCGCGCGCCCCGCGTCCGAGACCGCCTTCGAGCCGTGCCACGGGAAGATCAGGCAGGTCGAGAGCACGAACCCGAACGTCGCGGCCTTGCCGATCCGGTCGCTCTTGACGACGTAGTCCTTTCTCTTCAGCAAAAACCACGCGCCCCAGACCATGTACCCCTCCTTCGCGACGAACACCGCGAGCGGCCACCACGCGATTTCCCGGCTGTAGACGAGGCAGATGAGCATCGAGAGCGTCATCAGCTTGTCCGCGAGCGGGTCGAACAGCTTTCCGAACCACGTGATCTGGTTCAGCCGCCGCGCGATGTAGCCGTCCGCGAGGTCCGTCAGCGCCGCCGAGACATAGACGACCAGCGTGACCCAGCGCTTCCCGGGCAGCCTGAAATACAGGCACACGAACGCCGGAATCATCAGTATGCGCAGTATCGTCAGCGCGTTTGGCAGGTTTAGCAGCTTCGGCTTGTCCATGGGGGCCCTCCGTCCGTTTGTGCACCTCGGTCGCCGCGGCTAGATGCTGAAGTCGTTTCGCGGGTCCCTGCTCTTTCGCCTCGCGTCGTCGAAGAACTCGATTTCGAGCCGGTCGAACGGCACGTCCTCGAGAAAGTGGTCCCTCGTGAAGCCCGTCATCCGGAACGACTCGAACTCGCGCTCGTGCTTCGGGAGCCAGATCGGGCGCGGCACGTCGAGCTCGCGGCAGATCTCGGTCAAGGCGTCGCGCGCGTCGGCGAACACGCACGCACGCGTCGCCTGCCGGTCGATCCTGTGCTTTTTCATCAGCCGAACCCAGAGTCCCGTCATTGGCCCTCCCTCAGCGCTGAAACTTCGCGCCCTTCGCGCCCTTTGAGCCCGCGATCAGCCTCTTGAGAATCTCGGAATCGTAGGAAAACACCGAGCCGTTCCTGTCCGCGTGCGCCTTGAGCGCGTGCACGATCATCCCGTCCAGCAACTGCGCGAACGGCACGCCCTTCGGCTCCCACAGGTAGAACGCGAGCGAGCCGGGGATGGTGTTCGCCTCGTTGATGTATACGCCGTCGTCCCCGTCGAGTATGAAGTCGATGCGGACGACGCCCTTCAAATCCATCGCGCGGAACGCCGCGACGGACAGCGCGCGGATTTTGTCCGCCACATCCTCGGGGATCGGCGCGGGAATCACGCGCGCGAGCGACGCCATGCCCTCCCCGCCGCCCGACTTGGTGAAGTACTTGTCCTTGAAATCCAGCACGGGGTTTCCGGTCAGCGGCATCTCGAGCTCCGAGGTCTCGACGTCGTCCCCGTAGCCGAGCACAGAGCAGTTGACCTCGCGCAGCGGCGTGATCGCCCTCTCGACGAGTATGCGGTGGTCGTAGGCGACGGCGGTGTCGACCGCGTCCTCGAGCGTTTTGCGGTCCGTCGCGCGGGTGATGCCGATGGAGGAGCCGAGGTTCGCGGGCTTCACGATCATCGGATAGCCGATTGCGCGCTCCGCCTCGTCCATGACCGAATCGCGCTCGCGGCTCCAGCGGTCGCGGTTGAACCAGATGCCCTCGACGACCGGGAAGCCGCAGCCCTTGAACAGCAGCTTCATCGCGATCTTGTCCATGCCGACCGCGGAGCCGAGCACGCCCGCCGACGCGAACGGCACGTTGAACAGCTCGAGCATCCCCTGCAGCGTGCCGTCCTCGCCGTTCAGCCCGTGCATGACCGGGAGCACGACGTCGACCGCCGCGGCCTTTTCAAGCGCCTGACCGCCGAACAGCTTTTTCTTTCCGCCGAGGCGGTAGAGCACGAGCTTTCCATTTTCCCCGGCGGGGAACACCTGCGCGACCTTTGTTTCGTCAAACGCCGGGTAGAACTTGATGTCTTTGAGCGCGTCGCCCAAGAACCAGCGGCCGTCGCGGCCGATGTAGATCAGGGTTACATCGTAACTCTCGCGGTCGAGCGCTTGCGCCGCCTGCAGGCCCGAGATGACCGACACGTCGTGCTCGCAGGTGCGGCTCCCAAAGACGACGCCTATGTTGAGCTTCATGGCTTCAATCCTCCGTCATTCATTGTAGTTGTCGGGCAGATCGTTTTCAAAGAGCACGGTGTCCCCCGGCCGGCCGATGACGCGCAAGAGGGCGCTCGCCTCGTCGAGGTCGGAGACGACGTGTATGTCCTCGCGGGAGAAGCCGGAGTCGATCAGCCCCTGATAGATCGGCTTCGTGTGGTTCGGGCCGACCAGGATCGCGATGTCGGCGCACGAGACCATCTGCGTGCCGAACGCGTAGTTGAGCTCGTCCTCCTTCTCGCCCTGCTCGATCATGCCCGGCGTCACGATGAGCCTGCGGCCCTGAAAGCCGGACAGCACGTTCAGCGCCTCCTGCGCGCCGGAGGGGTTCGAGTTGAACGCGTCGTCGATGACGGTCATCACGCCGGGGATCAGCTGCAGCCTGTGCTCGACCGGCTCCAGGATGCGCACGCCGCGCGCGATCTCCTCCATCGAGAGGCCGAGCCGCTTCGCGACCGCCGCGCTCAGCGCGATGTTCTGGATGTTGTGCTTGCCCAGGAGCTTTGTGCGGCAGCGCATCGAGGTGCCGTCGGAGCACTGGAGCGTAAACCGGCTCCCCTGCGGCCCGACCTCGATGTCCTTGGCCAGCATGTAGGGCTGGCGGTCGGGATTGAAGCCGACGCGGTGCTTCTCGATCTCGCATTGGGCGAACAGCCGGTCGACGTAGCTCCCGTCGGACGAGAAGAACGCGACGCCGTCCTTCGGAAGCGACTCGATCAATTCGTACTTCGTGTTGCAGATGTTCAGGATCGAGCCGAAGGTCTCCAGGTGCTGCGGGCCGACGCTCGTCAAAAGCCCGTACTTCGGGCGCACGAGCTCGCACAGCTCGCGGATGTCGCCCACGTGGCGCGCGCCCATCTCGGCGATGAACAGCTCGTGCTCGGGCTTGAGCTGCTCGTTGATCACGCGCGAGAGGCCCATGGGCGTATTGAAGCTCGCGGGCGTCGCGAGCACGCGGTATTTCTGCGAGAGGATGTCCCGGAGCACGAACTTCGTCGAGGTCTTGCCGTAGCTGCCGGTGATGCCGATCTTGATCAATTCCGGCCGCGCCTCGATCTTTCTCTTCGCGCGGTCGTAGAAACTCGTGTTGATGCGGCCCTCGAACGGCTGCACGACGGCAGCCGCGGCGAACACGACGTAGGCGTTTCCGGCGTACAAAAGGTACGGCGGCAGGTTGAAAAGCGTGAGAATCCCCGCGCCCGCGACGCACAGGAGCGCGATCGCGACGCACAGCCTCCACACGCGCCGGGTGAACACGAGCCGCTTCTTCGCCGGGGCGCGAACGTCGACCACCGCGAGCACGGCGGACGCGGCGACGAAGGCGATCAGCATCATCCAGCCGGAGACGGAGGTCCTGCGCGACTCCTCCGCGATGAACAGCGCGAGGAAGATCGGCAGATACCAGCTCAAAATCGCGCCGCCGAGGCCGACGACGACCGAGCGCTTCAGCACTTTGTCCCGGTTGCGGCTGAGCCAGCGCCGGTATCCGGGAAGCTGGTAGCTCTCCAACTGCAGCATATGTACGAAATGCCGGCAGGCGACCGCGCAGCACGCGGCCACCAGCGCGACTCGCATCAGTGGAAAAGGCATAGTTCACCCCTTTATCCGATCAGGAATTTTCTGGCGATCGCGAGGAATTCGGGATACCGCTCCAGATACGCGAAGTGCCCGCCCGCGAGGCGGATCAGCGCCGCGCCGGGAATCTCCCTCTCCATGACCTCGCCCATCCAGATGGGCGTCTCCCGGTCGTCGGTTCCCCAGATCAGAAGCGTCGGCGCCTGAATATTCGGCAAAAACGGCCGGAGATCCTGCGCGATCACGCGGTTGAACGTCCGGCGCATCGAGGGCTTGAGCGCGCGGTAGTCCGCGGAGCCGAATCTCTGCACGAGCGCCTCGCGCCATTTGTCGACCCGGCCGCGGAAGATTTTCCGGGTCAGGCCGTTGTCCGCGGCCGCGCGCAGAAACCGGTAAACGCGCGATTTCAGCGTGCGCCGCCCCGACGCCTGCGGGCGGATGCCCGCGCATCCGGTGAGCACGAGCTTCCCGACCGCGTCCGGGTACGTCGCCGCGAGCAGCAGCGCCACGCGGCCGCCGAACGAGTGCGCGACGATGTCGCACCCCGCGATGTCCATCCGCTTGACAAACGCGCGGATCAGCTCCGTGTACTCGGTGACCGACCACGGCTCCGGCGGCTCCGGGCTGTTGCCGTGGCCGGGAAAGTCGACGGCGTAGACCGTGCGCTCGGCCTCAAAATCGCGCGCGACCGGCTGAAAGCTCGCGGCCTTGCCGCCCCAGCCGTGCAGGAGCAGCAGAGGCTTCCCGCACCCCGAGCGCTCGTAATACAGCTTTACGCCCGAACCGTCAAAATACATCCGTACCTCCGAAGCATTATTTTACCGCAAACGCGCGCAAATGTCCAGCCTATTCGCGCCGGAGCATCGGGTCGCCCTCCGGGTTCGCCGCCGGGAGCCTCTCGAGCGCCATGATCAGCGCGTCCTCGTTGTTGTCCTCGTAGTAGCGCTTGCGAAAGCCGACGTCGATAAACCCGAGCTTGCGGTACAGCGCCTGCGCGGCCGCGTTCGAGCGGCGGCACTCGAGCGTCATCCAATTCATGCCGCTGTCGGCCGCCAGCTGGATCAGCGCGCGCGTGATCCGTTCGCCGTACCCGAGGCCGCGGCGGTCGGGGCGGACGGCGATGTTCGTCACGTGCGCCTCGTCGAGCACGAACCACATGCCCGCGTAGGCGACCGGCACGCCGTCCTCGCGCAGCACCAGGTAGCGCGCGCAGACGTTTTCGGTCACCTCGCGCAGAAACGACTCGCGCGACCACGGAATCGCGAAGCACTGCAATTCAATCGCGTGGACGGCCTCGACGTCGTCTATGCGCATCAGGTCGATCTCCGTCATGCGCCGCCCTCCCGCGCGAGCCGCTCGCGCTCCGCCTGCGGCTGGCGCAGGTAGTACGGTTTCAGTTGGGCGGGCTCGACCCATGTCTCGGGACGGCGTTCCGCCAGCACGCACGCGGCGTCCGCGCGGAGATCCGACAGGTTTGGAGGAAGCACCGCCGCGCGTTGACCGAGCGCGTTTCGAATCGCGTCCGCGTGCAAAAACACGCCGTCGCCGAGAAACGCGAGCCGCCGGCCGTCCGGCAACAGCCGGAAAAACTCGTCGAGCGCCAGAGCCGCGTCCGGCAAGGCGCGCACCGGCTCCCCGGACGACATGTCGAACGCCGCGCAGTAGACCTGATCGCGCCGGGCGTCGAGGATCGGGCAGACGAGCCCGTCAAACCCGACCGCGTTCATCGCGAGCGCCTCGAGCGCGTTGACGGCGCAGCAGCGCCTTCCCACCGCGTGCGCGAAGCCCTTCGCCATGCACACGCCGATGCGCACGCCCGTAAACGAGCCGGGACCCGCGACCGCGGCGAAGGCGCCGATGTCCGCGCAACGCAGGCCCGACGCGGAGAGCGCCCGGTCGACCGCGGGCAGGATCGTCTCCGAGTGCGTCAGCCCGCGCCGCATCGCCGCCGTGTAGACGATCTTGCCGCCCGCCATCACCGCGCAGCCCGCGACCGGGCCGGAGGTGTCCAATGCCAGTATGTTCAAGCGTCCGTCCTCCATCGGTCAAGCGCGGAGGTGTCCGGCGACATCCCGAAGCACTCCATCCCGATCGCGCGCTCGCCCTCGTCCGGGGTGCGGGAGAGCTTGAGACGCACCGACGGCTCGGGCGAGAGCTCCGCCCTCTCCGGCCACTCGACGACCGAAATGCCGTCGCCGCCGATCCATTCGTCGAGCCCCGCGGCGAAGAACTCGTCCGGATCGGACAGCCGGTAGAGGTCGAGGTGGTAGAGCGGAACCGTCCCCTCGTACGGGATCACGAGCGTGAACGTCGGGCTCGGCATCGGGCCGACGACGCCGAGCGCGGAGGCGATCCCCCGCGCGAGCACCGACTTCCCGACCCCCAGCTCGCCCGAGAGCAGCACCGCGTCGCCGGGGTGGAGCAAGGTTCCGAGCGCCGCGCCGAATTTCCGCGTGTCCGCCTCCGAGCGCGTCTGAAACCGCATGTCAGTCCTTTCCCTTCAGGAGCGGACGGAGCGGCATATACAGGAAATACGTCAAAATGCCGATGACGCCGCCCTTCAGGAGGTTGAACGGCGCGGTGACCAGCAGCACGAATTCCCCGACGCTTTGAAACGGCGTCGACGCGAGGAAGCCCTTGAGTGCCTCCGGCGACATATAGAACGGGATCAGCACCCACAGGTTCAGCAGCGTGCCCGTGACGCACATCGTCGCAAGCCCGGCGAGCATGCCTGCGACCGCCCCGCCGCGCGTGCGCCTGCGCCGATAGAGGATGGCCGCGGTCAGTATGAACGCCGAGGAGATCAAAAAGTCCGCGAGCTCGCCGATGCCGCCGGACGTCGAGTGCAAAAGCCCGGTCAGGTCCTTGATCAGCGTCACGAGGACGCCCGCGACCGGCCCGAGCGCGAACCCGGCCAACAGCGCCGGGAGCATCGAGAAGTCCAATTGATAGAAATACGCGACCGGGATTTCGGGAAAGAAGAACAGCACCGACGCGACCGCGCCCAGCACGGCCACGCGCGCGATATACTTCGCCGTAAATTTTGTCCTCATGACCTATGATGCCCCCTCATATACGATTTGTCCGTTCGCGATGACCAAGGATGCGCGCGTGCGCGCCTCGAGCGGATGGCCGCCAAACAACACGAGGTCCGCGTCCTTGCCCGGCTTCAGCGACCCCACGCGGTCCTCGAGCCCGATCATCTCCGCCGCGTGGATCGTGATCGCGCGAAGCGCCGCCTCCTCCGGCAGCCCCTCGCGCACGCACAGCCCCGCCTGCACGCTCAGGTACTGCACGGGAACGACGCCGTGGTCGGTCGCCAGCGCGAATTTGACGCCCGCGCGGTGGAGGATCGCCGGGGCCTCCATCGTCAGGTTCCTGACCTCCGGCTTGCTCCGCTCCGAGATCAGCGGCCCGAGGATCACGCCGAACCCGGCGGCCCTGATCTCGTCCGCGATCCTGTAGCCCTCCGTGCAGTGCTCGATCGTCGCCAGCAGGTTGAACTCCTTCGCGAGCCGTATCGCGGTCAGGATGTCGTCGGCGCGGTGCGCGTGCATCTTGAGCGGCAGCTCGCGCCGAAGCACCATGCCGAGCGCCTCGAGCTTGAGGCTCCTCGCCGGGCGCTTGTCCGGGTCGGGATTCAGGCACTTTTGCAGGTATTCCTGCGCCTCGATGAACGCCTCGCGCAGGACCGCCGCGGTCGCCATCCGCGTCTTCGGGCGCTTGCCTTCCTTCCCGTAGGTGGACTTCGGGTTCTCGCCGAACGCGGCCTTCATCGCGAGCGGCTCCTTGACGACCATCCCGGCAAGCGAGCTCCCGGCGGTCTTCATCGCCAAAAACTGCCCGCCGAGCACGTTCGCGCTGCCGGGGCCGGTCGCGACCGTGATCACGCCCGCGCGGACGGCGTCCTGAAAGCAGCGGTCGACCGGGTTGATCGCGTCGAGCGCGCGCATCTGCGGCGTG
>JAAYZL010000350.1 GCA_012514855.1 Clostridiales bacterium | reverse complement strand
TGACCAGAAATAGAAAGGAGGCATGTCAAGTGACTCTAAAGAAAAGCATGTTGATAGTGATTGCTCTGGCTTTACCGCTCATGCTCACGAATTGTTCGTTGCAACAAACCTGACGTTCGATGGTGGCTTACCACGATACCTTTGATGCAAAAACCTGTTTTTGTGCAAGGCGTATAGTGTTTCCCCTTCCAGGCAACCACTCAAAAGTCTGTGCCGCTGAAAAAATAAAATCCGTGCGACAATTGGATTTCCTAACTTAGACTTTGGTACAATGACTGAGGTCAGGTCAATGACATGGCTTTACGGGCATAAAGTCCGCTTCTTATTCTCCCATCACCGTGACGGTATACCTGCGCATCTTCAGGCCGTCGAACTCGACGAAGTACACGTCCTGGGCGCTGCCGCACGCGACCTTGCCGTCGACGACCGGGAACACGCAGTGGTTGCCGCAGAGCATCGACTTTAGATGTCCCGGCGCGTTTCCGCTGCAGGTGCCGTAGGACGGGAGCATGTGCGTGTGCACATAGTCTGCGTCGCCGGGAATGAGGCGCTCGAGCGTGAACTCGATGTCCTTTTCGACGCAGGGCAGGCTCTCGTTGACCATGATGGACGTCGTGGTGTGCGCGCTGATCACGTAGACGACGCCATTTCTGAGCCCGCTCTTTTCCACGGCCTCGCGGATCGAGTCCGTGATCTTGATCATCTGGAATTCCTCGGTGCTGCGCAGCGGATACGTGTACGTCTGAACGATCATCTTGCCTTCTCCTCCAGTCCAAGGAATACCTTTGCGTTCCCGCCGAGCAGCTTTTGCATCACGTCCGGGCGGAAGCCCAGGCTTTCGAGCCCCCGGAGAACGCGCACCTGGCGGAAGCGGGGCAGGTTCGAGCCGAACATCACCTTGTCGACGAGGTTGTTTTCCAGCCACAGCGGGCCCATGTTCCTCTTGAAGATCTGGTCGTAGTAGTTGGCCGGGGAGTCCACGAACACCGTCGAGGTGTCGGTAAATACATTTTCGTACTTGAGGATCATCATGCACATCTCGTCCACCCACGGCCAGGACAGGTGCGCGAGGCAGAGGCGGAGCTTCGGAAACGCGACGGCCACGTCCTCGTAGAGGATCGGGCGGCCGTACTTTGAGGGCGAATCCGGTTCCCAGCTGAAGCCCGTGTGGAACATGATGGGCTTGCCAAGGCCCTCGCACAGCCTGTAGAGGGGCTCGAGCCGCCGGTCGTCCGGATACATGTTGAGGTGCGAGAGGTTCAGCTTCAGGCCGCTGAGCCCGAGCTCCTCAAACGCGCGGCGGAGCGAATCCGCGGCATTGCCCTTCCGGGGATCGACGCTCGCAAAGCCGATGAAGCGGTCGGGCGCGAGGTCGACGAGCGTTCGGATTTCCTCGTTCGAGACGATCGGCGCACCCATCGAGGCGGAATAGTCCTCCGCGAGCAGCACGCCCCTGTCCACGCCCGCGTGATCCATCACCGCGAAGCAGTGCTCCATCGGAATCGGCGAGGCCTTGTAGAGCCCGAAGCTCCGCCTTCGGAAGTTTACGCGCTCCTGATCCTCGCAGATCGCGCCGAACATGACCGGGTGAATGTGAACGTCGATGACCATTGCGATTCTCCTTAATCCAAAGTGGTATATGGATGAAACAGGCCGACGACATGCGACGCGCGCTTCGCGCCGAGCAGCATGCTCTCCTCGATGCCTTTGCCTGTGAGGATTCCGCTCAAAAAACCCGCGCCGAACGCGTCGCCCGCGCCGACGGTGTTGACGACTTCCGGCGCCTTTGCGGCCGGACAGCGGTAGAACGCCGTCCCGTCCGAGGCGAGCGAGCCCTTTTCGCCGAACGTCGCCAGAAGAATCTTCGCGCCGAGCCCGCAGCCGCTGCGCAGCAGCGCGCGCACCTCCTCCGTCTCCTCCTCGAACGAGAAGATCCCGTAGTCGATGTTTTTCAGCACCTTTTCGACGCGCGGGTCGGCGTGGCGCTTCGAGAAGTCGAAGTAAATCCTCGCGCCCTCCCTGCGCATGTCCGCCAGCAGATGCTCGACCCTCCACGAGAGGTCTGTGTGGATGCAGTCCCGCGTGCGGATGAAGTCCATGTCCGCGCCGGTCGGCTGGTAGTCGAGCATGACGCCGCGCTCGACGCGGTGGTGCACGCGATCCCTGCCGTTGAGCAGCATCCCGATGACCGCGGTGCTCTTTCCGGGGACGACCGAGATGTGCGAGGCGTCGACGCCGCGGCGCTCGCAGGCCGCGATCAGCATCCGGCCGTATTCGTCGTCGCCGACGGCGGTCACGACGCTGCCCTCCACTTCGGGTACCATCTCGATCAGGTTGAACAGCAGATCGACGCCGTTTCCGGTGGGGTAGAGTATGTTCAGGTTTTTGTAGATGTCGATGCAGGTGAATCCGACGGCGGAGAATTTCATGGCTTCCTTTCCATGCGGCGGGCCGCATCGGGCTGTCAGTATTCGATGGTTCCGTCCGCGAGCCAGGTCTTCAGGAGATTTACCGAGCGCTCGTGCGCGGCGTGCGGGTCCTCCATGTTGCACCGGTCGTTGAGCTCCATCGCGAAGTATCCCCCGTAGCCGGCCTCGAGCGCCTGCCGGATGTATTGCCCGACGGGTAAAATGCCGTCCCCGAACGCGAGGTGCGCGCCCGGGCGGCCGTCCATCACGTGCATGTGCCGGATGGCACCGGCCCCGAGGCGCTCGAAGTACGCGGGGATCGTCTCGCCGAACACGCTCATCTGGCCGACGTCGATGACGGCCTTAAGCGCGGGATGGCCGACGAGCCGCAGCATCCTGTCCAGCGCGTCCAGCGAGTTGATGAGGTTCGCGGTCAGCCGCGTCAGGTGCTCGAGCACGAGCGCCACGCCCTCGCGCGCCGCCGCCTCGGCCGCCTCCCGGAGCGACTGCGCGCTGCGCTGAAACGCCTCTTCGGCCGGCTCGTCGAACAGCCCATAGCCCGAGGAGATCAGCATAAGCGGCGAGCCCATCGCGGCGGCGTCGCGGATCGCCTTCTTTGCGTAGTTGAGCGAGAACGCGCGCAGCGCCGCGTCCGCGCTCGCCAGGTTGAACGGGTAGCCGACGATCTCGGGCGTCGTGCTGACGATCCGGAAGCCGCGGCGCGAGAACTCCCTCCCGAGCGCCTCCGCTTCGTCCGTCGTGTTGTACAGCGAGCAGAACTGCGGCGTCCCCGTCCAGAGGTCGATGTTTCGGATGCCCAGCGCCTCCATCGAGCGCAGGAAATAGTCCATCGAGAAGCGATGATAGGTGTAGCTCATCACCGCGGTGCGTTCCGAAAGAAAGTCCGCCACGTCTTCATCTCCTGTCGGCGATTGCGGGGAACCGGGGCGCCCCTTTCGGGAGGGTCGCCCCGGTTCGGCTGCGCGGACCGCCGCCTTATTGATAGGAGGCGATGATCTCCTGCGCCCTGTTGTACTTGGCGAGGTACTCCTGGAGGTTGTCGACGGTCACGAGGTCGCCGTCGATCAGAAGCTCGGTCGCCTCGAGCTCCTCGCCCTTGGCGCACTTGATGGCGGCCTGCATGGCGGCGGAGCCGATCGCGAAGCAGTCCTGCGCGGTGAACGAGTAGAGAACGGAATTGCCCTTGCCCTTGGAGAGCTCCTCGACAAACGTGTCGTTGTAGTCAAAGCCGCCGACGACCGCGAAGTCGGTGCGGTTGTAGGTCTGCGCGGCGGAGATCAGGCCGAGCACCGGGGAGATCAGCCCGCCGTAGTACACGTCCACCGTGCCCTCCGGGAAGCGCTGGATCAGGTCGTCGGCGAGCGCGACGCCGTCGTCAATGGTCGTCGTGGGCATGTAATAGCAATCCCACTTGATGTCCGGATACTGCTGGATGACGGACAGGAAGCCCGCGTCGCGGTCGCGGCAAGAGGAGAGGATCTCGGAGCTCGCGCCGTAGATCGTGCCCTTGGGCGCGCCGTACTTCGCGGTCAGGAACTCGACGGCGGACTCGCCCGCCATGACGCCCAGGTTGTAGTTGCTGGCGGCGACGAACGCCCTGCTCTCCGCGGTCAGACGGATGTCAACGGTGATGACCGGGATGCCCGCGTCGGTGCACTGCTGCACGGTGCCGGAGATGCCGTCGGGATCGGCTGCCCAGACGATGATCGCGTCGACGGTGCCGGAGGCGATGCAGTCCTCGAGGTAGTTGGCCTGCACCTCGACGTCGCCGTTGGCGTCCTTGAACATGATCTCGACGCCCTCCTGGTCGGCCGTGTAGTAGTAGGCCGCGCGGAAGTTCGCGCCGGAGGCGCCAAGGAGGTTGCGATGTGCGCAGGCGATCACGATCTTGTCTTCCTCGGCCATGCCGCCGGCCATCGGAATCACTAGAAGAGCCAGAACCAAGGCGAGGATGAGGGAAATCAGTTTCTTGTTCATGGTTATTCTCCTTTTTTTATTTTATGCACGCCGTGCATATTGTCGCATGGGGTCACGCGGCCCTGGGCTTCTTGTGCCCGAACCGGATCGAGTCGCGCGCGTTCAGCGCGATGGCCACGATCAGCACGCAGCCCTTGATGATCTGCTGCAGATACGCGTTGACGTTCATGAGGTTGAAGCCCGTGGAGAGCGAGGTCAGAAACAGGCAGCCCAAAATCGTGCCGAACATGTACCCCTTGCCGCCGCCCATCGCGGTGCCGCCCAGGCAGCAGGCGGTGATCGCGTCCAGGCCGTAGGTCGCGCCGAGGTCGGGCTGCGCGGAGCCCAGGCGGAACGAGACCAGGATGCCCGCGACGGCGCCGAAGATTGCGTTCATCGTGTAGATGACGACCTTCGTGCGGCTGACGTTGACGCCCGAGAGCCTGGCGCATTCGGCGTTGCCGCCGATGGCGTAGACGTGGCGGCCGAAGCGCGTCTTGCTCAGGATCGACCAGAACACCGCGAGCAGAATGAGCATCACGTACACCGAGATCGGGATGCCCAGAAACGTCCCGCGGCCGATGCCGGTGACGACCGGAGGCAGGTTCGAAACCGGGTAGCCGCGCGAATAGGTCAGCACCGCGCCCTTGGCGATCTCCTGCATGGCGAGCGTCACGATGAACGGCGGGAGCTTGAGCCGCGTGATGATCAGGCCGTTTGCGAGGCCGAACAGCGCCGTGACCGCAATGCCCAACAGGATGGCGACCGGGATGGGGAACGTCGGGCCGATCTCGATCGTGGCGCTCGAATGGCCGGTGATGAACGAGCACGTCGCGATCGCGCCCAGGCAGGCGAGCGCGCCGATTGA
>JAAYZL010000349.1 GCA_012514855.1 Clostridiales bacterium | reverse complement strand
CGGATTCGGTTAGCTTTCGGTTATCGCAGGTTGCAAACGCGGGGCGCGTGTGGTAAAATAATGCAATGGGGAGGGATGCGGTTTATGCAGCCGTTCGGCGCGCTCGCGGACGTATACGACGCCATGATGGACGATTTCGATTATCCGAAATGGGCAGAGTATTACTGGGCGCTGCTCGGCCGCGCGGGCGTCGAGCCCAAGTCGCTCTACGACGCAGGCTGCGGAACCGGCTCGATGGCGCTGGAATTTTCAAAGCTCGGCGCGCGCGTGACCGGCGCGGATATCTCGGGCGAGATGCTCAGGCGCGCGGCGGAGAAGTTCCGGGCGGCCGGCGAGAGCGCGATGCTCGTCTGTCAGGACATGTGCGAGCTGACCGTTCCGAGGCCGGTCGACGCGGTCGTCTCGGCCTGCGACGGCGCGAACTACCTCCTGACCGAGGAAAGGCTCCGCGCGTTCTTTCGGGCGGCGCATGCGGCGATACGGCCCGGCGGCGCGTTGGCGTTTGACATCTCGTCGAGGCACAAGCTGGAGGTGCGCCTCGGCAACGCCTTTTTCGGAGAGGAGCGCGAAAACGTCGCGTATCTTTGGGAAAACCGGCTCGACGCGGAGCGGCACCTGGTCGAGATGGACGTGACGTTCTTCGTGCGCGAGCCGGACGGCCGCTACCGGCGGTTTCAGGAGAAGCACGCGCAGCGCGCGCACGCGGAGGAGGAGCTCGTCGCGCTGCTCGGCGAAGCGGGCTTTTCGGGGATAGAGGTGTTCGGCGACCGGACGTTCGCGCCCCCGGCCGACGGCGAAGAGCGGTTGCACTTTTTGGCGCGGAGGGCATAGGGAGGAACGGATGGATTCGGACGGAATGCTTCACATATCGCTGATGGGCGGACAGGCGCGGGCGCTTTTGATCGAGGGCACGCGGATGGTGGACCGGGCGCGCGCACTGCACGGGCTGTCGAGGACGGCGACCGCGGCGCTCGGAAGGACGCTGATGGCGACCTCGATGCTGGGCACGATGCAGAAGGGCGAATTGGAGAGCGTGACGGTCTCGATCAAGGGCGGCGGCCCGATCGGGACGGTGCTCGCGGTCGCAAAGAGCGACGGATCGGTCAAGGGCTATGTCGAGAACCCGGGCGTGGAGCTTCCGCGCGCGGGGGAGAAGCTGCCCGTCGGCGCGGCGGTCGGCAAGGCGGGCAAACTGACCGTCATCAAGGATTTGGGGCTCAAGGAGCCGTACGTCGGGCAGGTGAACCTCGCGTCCGGCGAGATCGCGGAGGACTTCGCGATGTACTTCACGGCCTCCGAGCAGGTGCCCTCGCTCGTCGCGCTCGGCGTGCTCGTCGGCGAGACGGTCGAGGCCGCGGGCGGGCTGATCGTGCAGCCGATGCCCGGAGCGGGAGAAGGCGCGATTCGCTCGATCGAGATGAGCGCCGGCATGTTCATGGACATCTCGGCGACCATGCGCGAGTACCATTTGACAGGCGCGGTCGCGCAGTTGCTCGGCCACCTCGAGCCGGAGGTCTTGAAGGAAATCCGCCCGAGGTACCTGTGCGACTGCTCCAAAGAGCGCGTCGAGCGCGCGCTGATCTCGCTCGGGCGCGAGGAAATGGACGACATGATCCGGGAGCAGCACGGCTGCGAGGTGGACTGCCACTTCTGCGACCGGCGCTACCGCTTCACGGAGGGTGAGCTGAAGGCCCTCCTGGAATACGCATTAGATCGGAGGAGCGAATGAATTTTGACCCGAAGGTCGTGCCCTTTGACAGGAGCGCGGCATACGTGCACCACCGCGCGATGAAGAACCGGCGCGACAACAACGTCGTG
>JAAYZL010000348.1 GCA_012514855.1 Clostridiales bacterium | reverse complement strand
GTCGAGGAATTCGTCCTTGATGCGCTTCAGTTCGCCGCGCGGCAGCGTCCGCAGGAGCTTCCAGCCGATGGAGAGCGTCTCTTCGATGCTTCGATCCTGATGGTAGCCCTGATTGACGTACCCGCGCTCAAACGCCTCGGAGAAGCGCGCGTATTGCAAATCCAGCTCCGTAAGCGCCGCTTCCCCCAGCACCGTCATCAGTTCCCGGGCATTCTTTCCGCGGGAATATGCGGCAAACAGCTGGTTCATCGTGTTTGCGTGGTCGGCGCGCGTCTTTCCCTCGCCGATTCCCTTATCCTTCAGGCGCGAGAGGCTCGGCAGCACGTCGATCGGCGGCTCGATTCCCTTGCGGTGCAATTCGCGCGAGAGGATGATCTGCCCCTCGGTGATATAGCCGGTCAGGTCCGGGATCGGGTGCGTCTTGTCGTCCTCGGGCATCGTCAAAATCGGAATCTGCGTGACCGAGCCGACCCTTCCCTTGATGCGGCCCGCGCGCTCGTACAGCGACGCGAGGTCGGTATAGAGGTATCCGGGATAGCCGCGGCGCCCGGGAACCTCCTTGCGCGCGGCGGACACCTCGCGCAGCGCCTCGGCGTAGTTCGTGATGTCCGTCAGAATGACGAGCACGTGCATGTCCTTTTCAAACGCGAGGTACTCCGCGGCGGTCAGGGCCATGCGCGGCGTCGCGATGCGCTCGATCGCCGGGTCGTTCGCGAGGTTCATGAACAGCACCGCGCGGTCGATCGCGCCGGTCTTGCGGAAGTCGCTGATGAAGAAGTCCGCCTCCTCGAACGTGATGCCGATCGCGCCGAACACGACGGCGAAGTTGTCGGTCTTTTCGCCGAGCACCTTCGACTGCCGCGCGATCTGCGCGGCGAGGTTCGCGTGCGGAAGGCCGGAGCCGGAGAAAACCGGCAGCTTCTGGCCGCGAACCAGCGTGTTCAGCCCGTCGATCGCCGAGATGCCGGTCTGGATGAACTCGTCCGGGTAGTCGCGGCTCACCGGGTTGATCGGCGCGCCGTTGATCGAGAGCCGCATCTCGGGGATGAGCTCCGGCCCCGCGTCGCGCGGGCGGCCGAGCCCGTCGAACACGCGGCCGAGCATGTCCATCGACACCGACAGCTCGATCGACCGCCCGAGGAAGCGCGCCCTCGCGGTCTCGATTTTCAGGCCCTGCGAGCTCTCGAAAAGCTGCAGCATCGCGCGGTCGCCGCTGACCTCGAGCACGCGGCCGAAGCGGACCTCGCCGCCCGCCTGCTCGATCTCGACCAGCTCGTCGTACTTGACGCCGGCGACTCCCTCGACCACCATCAGAGGCCCCACGACCTCGCGAATCGTCGAATATTCCTTCAGCATGTCACCGGCCTCCTTCCGTGAGCGAAGCCATCTGCTCGCTGAGCTCCGCCTCGATCCCGTCGAACTCCCTGAGCGCGTCCTCGCGGATGTACTTCGCGCGGCCGATCCGCTCGCGCACCGGCAGATCCGCCACCTTCGAGAGCGGCGCGCCCTTCGCGAGCGCCTCCTGCCCGAAGTTGTGGTAGGACAGGATCAGCCCGAGCATGCGCATCTGCTTTGCAAGCGACGTATACGTGTCCACGTCGTCGAACGCGTTCTGGTGCAGGTAGTCCTCGCGGATCGAGCGCGTGACCTCCAAGGTCAGCCGATCCTTCCACGACAGCGCGTCGACGCCGACGAGCCGGACGATCTCGTTGAGCTCCGCCTCCTGCTGCAAAAGCCTGAGCGCCTCGCGCCGCATCTCGTTCCACTCGGGCGCGACCTCGTCGGCGAACCATTCTTCGAGCCGGTCGACATACAGGGAGTAGCTCGTCAGCCAGTCGATCGCCGGGAAATGGCGCTGGTACGCGAGCTGCGCCGACAGCCCCCAGAACACCTTGACGATCCTGAGCGTCGCCTGCGAAACCGGCTCCGAGATGTCGCCGCCCGGCGGGGACACCGCGCCGATCGCGGAGATCGCGCCGGTTCGCCCGCCGGGGCCCAGGCACCTGACCGTGCCCGCGCGCTCGTAGAACTCGGCGATGCGGCTGGACAGATAGGCGGGATAGCCCTCCTCGCCCGGCATCTCCTCGAGGCGGCCGGACATCTCGCGCAGCGCCTCCGCCCAGCGGGACGTCGAGTCCGCCATGATCGCGACCTTGTAGCCCATGTCGCGAAAGTACTCGGCGATCGTGATGCCGGTGTAGATCGACGCCTCGCGCGCCGCGACCGGCATGTCGGAGGTGTTCGCGATCAGGACCGTGCGCTTCATCAGCGTCTCGCCGGTGCGCGGGTCGTGAAGCTCGGGAAACTCCATCAGCACGTCCGTCATCTCGTTGCCGCGCTCGCCGCAGCCGACGTAGACGATGATCTCGGCGTCCGCCCACTTCGCCAATTGGTGCTGGACGACCGTCTTTCCGCTCCCGAACGGGCCGGGAACCGCCGCGACGCCGCCGCGGGCGATCGGGAAAAACGTGTCGATTACGCGCTGGCCGGTGACCATCGGCTCGCTCGGCGGCAATTTTTCGAGGTACGGCCGCCCCCTGCGGACCGGCCACTTCTGCACCATCGTGAGCGGAAGGTCGCCGTTGGGCGTTTCCAGCACCGCCACGACCTCGTCGATCGCGAAGCTGCCCTCGCGGATCTCCTTCACGGTTCCTGTGACGTTCGGCGGAACCATGATCCTGTGGACGACGACCGCCGTCTCCTGCACGTTTCCGAGCACGCTCCCGCCGGACACGCCGTCCCCGACCTTCGCCGCAGGCTCGAACACCCATTTCTTTTCGCGGTCCAGCGCGCTCGCCTCGACGCCGCGCATGATGCGGTCGCCCGTCTTTTCGCGGATCGCGGTCAGCGGGCGCTGTATGCCGTCGAAGATCGACTCGATCAGCCCCGGCCCCAGCTCCACCGACAGCGGCGCGCCCGTCGAATAGACCGGCTCGCCCGGGCCGAGCCCCGAGGTCTCCTCGTAGACCTGTATCGAGGCGCGGTCGCCGCGCAGCTCGATGATCTCCCCGACAAGGCGCTTGTCGGAGACGCGAACCACGTCGTACATCGTCGCGTCGCGCATGCCGTCCGCGACGATCAGCGGCCCCGCAACCTTTACAATCG
>JAAYZL010000045.1 GCA_012514855.1 Clostridiales bacterium | reverse complement strand
TGCCACTCAACTTGGTCTTTCGACCCTCTTGCTCCATGTGCCATCACACATGCCGCCATGATAACGGGCGCGGTTCCCGTCGTTCCCTACTCCCGGTTCAGGAACACCCTCGGAAGCCCATTCCCCGGACGGTTCCGCGCCGCGATCCCACCACCCGCGGCTCTCTTGGACGGACCCGGTTCCGTGTACTACTCTCCCTCAGCGGTTTCGCATATCATAGCGCTTGCGGCCGCCATTGTCAACCCTTTTTTGCGGATTTTTCTAAAAATGTCGGTTTTAAGCGGCAATGCCGACGTGTTAAATTTCCCTCAGTGACAAAGGCACAGACGTTTTGCGCGTTAGATGTTAGACTCCGATGGGTAAATTAGAGCCAGAAGCGCGCGGCTGTCCGCGCGGCCCATTTAGAGAGGAGAAAATTTTTATGAAGAAGTTTCGATTCCTTGCCTTGGCGCTCGCCGTGCTCCTGGCGCTGTCCGCGTGCAGCGTGGTGGCGGAGGCGGCCGACTACAGGACCGGATATGCGGTTCTGACCACCGTCGGAAGCTCTACCTCCGCGACCGCCGACGCGGCCGGCAAGGCGGCGATCAACGTCGTCTTCGTCGGCGTATTGCTCGACGAGGCGGGCAAGATCGCGCAGTGCGAAATCGACTACATCCCGGCGGCGATCAACTTCACCGCGGAGGGGAAGATTTCTTCCGACCGCACCGCGCCGATTCAGTCGAAGCAGGAGCTCGGGTTTGACTACGGCATGAAGAAGGCGTCGGGCATCGGCAAGGAGTGGTTCGAGCAGGCGGACGCGCTGGCGGCGTACGTCGTCGGCAAGACCGCCGAGGAGGTGCTCGCGATTCCGGTCAGCGAGGGCAACACCGCCGCCGACCAGGATCTGCTCGCGTCCGTGACGATCAAGATCAACCCGTATATCGAGGGAATCTTCAAGGCGTGCGAGGGCGCGAAGGAGATGGGCGCGAAGGCCGGCGACGCGCTCAGGATCGCGTCCGTCACGAGCGCCTCGGCCTCGAAGGACGCGGCCGCCGACGCAGCGGGCGAGGCGGCGATCAGCTCCACGTTCGCGGTCGTCACGGCGGACGGCAAGGGCGCGATCACCAGCTGCGTGCTGGACGCCCTGAACGCCTCCGTCAAGTTCGACGCCGCCGGGCGGATCACCTCCGACCTGGTGCAGCCGATCGCGTCGAAGAACGCGCTGGGCGACGCCTACGGCTTGCGCGGAAGCTCCGGGCTCGGCCTTGAGTGGAACGAGCAGGCCGCGAACTTCGCGAAGCTGACCATCGGCAAGAACCGCGACCAGATTCTGGGCATCGACCTCGCCGGCGCGGACGTCGTGTCCTCCGCGACGGTCAACAAGGACGGGTTTGTCGCGGCGATCGCGAAGGCGCTGAGCTGAGCGAAAATCGGCTGAAAAACGGTTGAAACGATTGCGCCTTTCGCTTCCGGCGGAGGGCGCAAACGATGGGAGGCGTGGGGATGACGATTCGCCGTTTCGTCCGGGCGCTCGCGCTCGCGGGCATGCTGCCGGCGCTTGCGCTGCCCGCGGGGGCGTCGCAGGGAGAGCCGATGGTCACGAAATACGGGTTCTACCTCGACACGGTCGTCGCGGTCTCCGCCTACGCCGACGAGGCGGTCGTCGAGGGCGCGCTCGCGCTCTGCGGCGATTACGAGGCGATCCTCGGCAAGACGCGCGAGGGCAGCGACGTCTGGAACATCAACCGCTCGGCGGGCGAGCCGGTCGTCGTCTCCGACGCGACGCTCGACATACTGCGCCTTGCCGCGGAAGTCGGCGAAAAGACCGGCGGCGCGTTCGACATCACGGTCGCCCCGGCGGTCGCGCTGTGGGACTTCTCCGGAACGGGCGCCCGGCTCCCGGACGCGGAGGCGCTTCGACAGGCCGCGGAACGGATCGACTACAGAAAAGTCGAGATCGACGGAAGCGCCGTCCGGCTGCCCGACGGCATGCAGATCGACCTCGGCGGCATCGCGAAGGGGTACATCGCCGACCGCATCGCCGACTATTTGGAGCAAAACGGCGTGAAGAGCGGGCTTTTGAACCTCGGCGGAAACATCCTGACCGTCGGAAGCAAGCCCGGCGGGAGCTGGAAGGTCGGCATTCAGGACCCGTTCGGCGCTACCGGCGAGGCGAAAATCGCGATCTTCGCGAACGACACGTCGGTCGTGACGAGCGGCGTCTACGAGCGCGGCTTCGACCTGAACGGCGTGCGCTACCACCACCTGTTGGACGCGCAGACCGGCTGGCCGGTGCAGAACGGGCTCGCCTCGGTCACGATCATCACCAAGGAATCGGTGCTGGCGGACGCGCTCTCGACCGGCGCGTTCGCGCTGGGACTTGCGGACGGCATGGCGCTCGTCGAGTCGCTCGACGGCGTCGAGGCGATCTTCATCACGGATCGGGGGGAGGTTGCCTTAAGCTCCGGCGCGGCCGGGATGGTCGCCCGCTGACGCATGCGGGTTCCGAATGCGTTCTTTTCGAGGGAGAAAATTCTCCGGGCACAGGGTTGATGGCCGGGGAATTTTGTGTTACAATAAGTGAAAATAACCTTCCGGAGGGGCATGCCATGCACAGCGGAGTCGCGATGTTCGGGAGCTTTGTCGTCGACCTGACGACCCGGCAGAAAAACCTGCCGGTGCCGGGGCAGACGATCATCGGCTCGTGGTTTCGGATGGGCCCGGGCGGAAAGGGCTCAAACCAGGCGGTCGCCGCGCACAGGGCGGGCGCGGAGGTGAAGCTGATCACGAAGCTCGGGAAGGACCCGTTCGCGAGCGTCGCGCTGGACTTCTACCGGGCGGAGGGCATCCCGACCGGGCATGTGCTGATCGACGACGAGCACGCGACGGGCATCGCGCTGATCATGGTCGACGAGATTTCGGGCCAGAACCAGATCGTCGTCGTGCCGGCCGCGTGCATGCACGTGACCGACGAGGACATCGAAAAAAGCCGGCCGGTCATCGAGAACGCGAAGATACTGCTCCTGCAGATGGAGATCAACCTGGACGCGCTCTGCAAGATCATCGAAATCGCGCACAGGGCGGGCACGCTGGTCGTCCTGAACCCCGCGCCGGCCGCGGGCATCCCGGACGAGGCCCTCGCGATGGTCGACTTCGTGACGCCGAACGAGACCGAGGCGCAGCTTCTGACCGGCGTCGAGGTGAAGAACGCGGACGACGCGAAGCGCGCGGCCGAGCACTTCCTGAAAAAAGGCGTCAAAAATGCCGTCATCACGCTCGGCGCGATGGGCGCGTTCGCGACCGACGGACGGCGGAGCGAGCTCGTCGGGAGGCTCGACGTCGACGCGGTCGACACGACCGGCGCGGGCGACGCGTTCAACGGCGGCTTCGCCGCGGCGCTTTCCGAGGGGAAGGACTTGTTCACCGCGCTCCGGTTCGGAAACGTCACGGGCGCGCTTTCGGTGACAAGACATGGAACCGCTCCCTCCATGCCCGGCCGCGACGAGATTCTCGCGTTTTACCGGGCGAATTACGGCGAATAGGGCGTCCAATTTTTCCCGCCGGGACAAAAATCCGCGCGGCGCCTTGACAGGCACAAGCCGGTTGTGTATAATGGGATTGTTACAGGAGGCGTCTTCGGTTGGTCAAATGCCACAGATTCCGCCGCGGATGCTGGCTGAGCGGACGGGATCGTTAAGAAAGCGGGCAACGGTGAAAGAGGTTACGATTTCCGATATCGCCAAGCGCGCGGGCGTCGGCAAGGCGACGGTCTCCCGTGTGCTGAACGGGAGCGGGTACGTCAGCGCCGAGACGCGCGAGCGGGTCGAGGACGCGATCCGGGACTTCGACTACACGCCGTCCGCCGCGGCGCGGACGCTCTCGCGGAGGGTCGGAAGCTCGATCGGGCTCGTCGTCCCGGAGGTGGACAACCCGTTTTTCGGGAACATCGTGCAGGGCGTCAGCCAGGGAACAGACCTGCCGATCATACTCGCGAACACCGAGAACTCCGCCGAGCAGGACGTCAAGGTGCTCCGGGCGATGCTCGAACAGCGGCTGCGCGGGCTGATCTACACGCCGGCGGTCGACTACGCGAACCACCCGCTCGAGGCGGAGGTTCACCGGATGCTGTCGCAGATGAACGCCGTCGTCATTCTCGACCGCGAGCTCGCCGGCGCGAAGTTCGACGGCGTGTTCACCGACAACTACGAGGGCGCGTACGCGAGCACGCGCGCGCTGATCGAGGCCGGGCATCAGAGGATCGGCATCGTCGCGGGCGACATGGGGCTTCAGATCGGAAGGCTTCGCCGCGCGGGGTTCCTCCGGGCGCTCGAGGACGCGGGGCTTGCGTTCAGGCCGGAGGACGAATTGGACGCGCGGTTCACCGCGGAGGGGGCCTACCGGGAGACGCTCAAGATGCTGAAGCGCCCGGACAGGCCGACGGCCTTCTTCGTCAGCAACAACCTGAGCAGCCGCGGCTTCATCCGCGCGATCTTCGAGCGGGGGCTGAATATCCCGCGGGACATCGGCTACATCGGTTTCGACGCGGTCGACGGGCTGGACATGCTGGGGCTTCGGTTCAGCTATCTGGATCGCGACGTGTCGCGGATGGGGAGAGAGGCCGTAAAACTGCTGTTTGAGCGGATGGAGAGGCCGGAGGCGGCGCCGCGCAAGCTCGTGCACGGCTCGTCGCTCAGGCTGGAGGGCTCCGAGATTCTGACGGACAGGGGAGAGAGGCGGCGGTAAAAACTGCTGTTTGAGCGGATGGAGAGGCCGGAGGCGGCGCCGCGCAAGCTCGCGCCCGGCTCGTCGCTCTGGCCGGAGGGCTCCGGGATACGGGAGGACAGGGGAGCGGTTCGAACGGAAAGCTGAAAATTGCGTCTTTGTCGCGATGGTGGAAGCGGTTCCATAGACTCTCTCGAAAGAATTCGTTTTCCGAAAGGAAAAAACAATAAAGGAGGACCTTATCATGAAGAAATTGGCTCTGATTCTCGCGCTCGTGCTGGCACTGGCGATCCCGGCGTCGGCATTGGCCGAACCCATCGACGTCGCGGTCATCATTAAGGCCACCACCTCGGACTTCTGGCAGTATGTGCTCGTCGGCGCGGAGAACTACGGCAAGGAGTTCCCGGACCGCGTGAAGATCACGACCTACGGCCCGCCGTCCGAGGCGGACATCGACGAGCAGGTCTCGATCCTCGAGAACGTCGTCTCCTCCGATCCGGACGCGATCGTGATCGCCTCGACCTCGTCCGACGCGACGATCCCGGCGCTTGAGGACGCGCAGGCGAAGGGCATCGTCGTCATCACGATTGACAACCGCATCAACGCGGACGTGTACGATTCGTTCCTGGCGACGAACAACTACATCGGCGGCGGCCTGGCGGCCGAGCAGATGGTCAAGTCCTGGGAGGCGCTGGGCATCGAGCCGGTCGGCAAGGTCGGCCTCGTCAACGCCATGGCCGGCGTGCAGGTGCTGATCAACCGCGAGGCCGGCTTCCGCGACAAGCTCGCCGAGCTCGCGCCGGAGGTTGAGATCCTCGAGACCCGCTTCACCGACAACGACATGGTCAAGTCCATCACCGCCGCGGAGGACATGATCACCGCGAACGACGACCTGATCGGCCTGTTCGGCTGCAACAACGTCACCGGCGACGGCGTCTGCCGCGTCATCACCGAGCAGGAGCTCAAGGACAGGATCGTCGGCATCGCGTTCGACTCCGACCCCGAGGAGATCGAGGGCATCGAGAGCGGCGCGCTGAAGGCGCTGGTGCTGCAGGACCCGTACGGCATGGGCTACAAGGGCGTCAACTACGCCTGGGAG
>JAAYZL010000347.1 GCA_012514855.1 Clostridiales bacterium | reverse complement strand
TGATTGAGATACGGGATGCCGACGCGGTGCCTGCCGTCCGCCTGCATCTTTCGAATCAACCTAAACACTCCTGTCGAAAAAAATCAAATCTTTTTCAAAAGATTCTATAAAAAATATATCTCTTCGCCGCCCAAAAGTCAAGCGGCGTGCGCGTTCAAAACTGTTAATTATTTTGCCTCACTAAATCTAACCGTTCCGTAATAATCCCCGCGCGGCGGGTTTTTCCCGATTTCCGAAGGCGCGTTCCCAACCGTTCGCGCTCTCGAAAAATCTTTCGCCCGCCCCGCCGGAGAAAAGCGCCCCGGAAAATCTCCGAGGCGCCAAGGGGATTCAGGCGATCCGGACGGCGAGCTCGTCCCCGTCGGGGTAGAGCTCGAGCGCGCTGCCCTCGGGCACGTCCGACGCGATCAGCAATTTCGCGACCGGCGTCTCGACCGCGCGCTGGATAAACCGCTTTAACGGGCGCGCGCCGTAGACCGGGTCGTAGCCGTTGTCGATGACGAAGCGCTTCGCCCCGTCGGTGAGCTTGACGGTCACGCGGCGCTCGGAGAGCCTGCGGTCGAGGTCTTTGAGCATCAAGTCCGTGATCTTCTCGATCTGGGCGCGGCTGAGCGGCGTGTAGAACACGATCTCGTCGAGCCGGTTCAGGAACTCCGGCCGGAACTGCCGCTTGAGCAGTCCCTGCACCTCCGCGCGCGCCCGGTCCGAAAGCTGGCCGTCCGCCCCGATGCCCTCGAGGATGACGCCGCTGCCGAGGTTCGAGGTCAAAATGATGATCGCGTTCTTGAAGTCCACGGTGCGCCCCTGCGAGTCGGTGATTCTTCCGTCGTCGAGCACCTGCAGCAGGATGTTGAACACGTCCGGGTGCGCCTTCTCGACCTCGTCGAACAAGAGCACGCTGTACGGCTTCCTGCGCACGGCCTCGGTCAACTGCCCGCCCTCCTCGTAGCCGACGTAGCCGGGGGGCGCGCCGACGAGCCGGGACACGCTGTGCTTTTCCATGTACTCGGTCATGTCGATGCGGATCAGGTTCTTCTCGTCGTCGAACAGCGCGACGGCGAGCGTCTTCGCGAGCTCCGTCTTTCCGACGCCGGTCGGCCCGAGGAACAGGAACGAGCCGATCGGCCGGTTCGGGTCCTGTATGCCGGCGCGCGAGCGCAATATCGCCTCGGAGACCTTCTCAACCGCCTCGTCCTGCCCGACGACGCGCTCGTGGAGGATCGCGCCGAGCCTGAGCAGCTTCTCGCGCTCGCCCTCGACGAGTTTCGCGACCGGGATGCCCGTCCAGCGCGACACGATCCGGGCGATTTCGTCGTCGGTCACCTTGTCGCGCAAGAGCTTCGCCGCGCCCTGCTTCTCCTCGGCCTTCTTTTCCTCGGCCTCGAGCTGCTTTTGCAGCTGCGGAAGCCGGCCGTACTGCAGCTCCGCGGCCCTGTTCAGGTCGTAGGCGCGCTGGGCGAGCTCGATGTCCGCGTTGACCTTCTCGATCTCCTCGCGCAATTTCCGCACCTTCGAGATGTTCGCCTTCTCGAGCTCCCACTTCGCCTTCATCTCGTTGAACCGGTCGCGCATGTTCGCGAGCTCCTCGCGCAGCTTCGCGAGCTTCTCCCGGGAGCGCGATTCGGTGTCGTTCGAGAGCGCCGCCTCCTCGATCTCCTTCTCGATGATCGCGCGCGCGATCTCGTCCATCTCCTGCGGCATCGAGTCGATCTCGGTGCGGATCATCGCGCACGCCTCGTCGACGAGGTCGATCGCCTTGTCCGGCAGGAACCGGTCGGAGATGTAGCGGTTCGAGAGCTTCGCCGCGGCGATCAGCGCCTGGTCGGCGATCTTGACGCCGTGGAACACCTCGTAGCGCTCCTTGAGGCCGCGAAGGATCGCGACCGTGTCCTCGACCGTCGGCTCGCTGACGAGCACCGGCTGGAACCTGCGCTCGAGCGCCGCGTCCTTCTCGAC
>JAAYZL010000346.1 GCA_012514855.1 Clostridiales bacterium | reverse complement strand
TTGCCTTTGGCCTGGGAGTATGATAGACTATGAAAGCAGAAACTTTTCTGCTTTTCAATCTGTCCGCGGCTTCAGTATTTGCCGTCGGTGGATTCGAAGTGCGTGGGGGCGTTGATCGAGCGCCCGCCGGCCTTGACCCACTCCGCGACCATCTGCATCATGCTCCGGAGGGGCATCGTCGGGTAGCCCATGAGCTGGCTCAGCTTCGCGGTGTTGGGGAAGATGCAGCCCATCCTGAGGCCGTTTTCGGTGCTGCCTGAGAACACGGGCTCGCGGCCCAGCAGCTTTCCCATCTCCCCGGCGGCCCAGAGCGTGCTGATGGTCTCCGGCCCGGAGACGTTGACGGCATTCGGCGGGCAGTCGCAGTGCAAAAGCGACCGGATCGCGTATTCGTTCGCGTCGCCCTGCCAGATGCATGCGAACAGCGGCACGTCCAGGTTGATCGGGGTGCCGTCCAGAACATTGCGGGCGATGTCGTAGAGCACGCCGTAGCGCAGGTCGATCGCGTAGTTCAGCCGGAAGAAGAGCATCGGCGTGCCGTTTTTCCGCGAGAAGTGCTCCATCAGCCGTTCGCGGCCGAGGCAGGTCTGCGAATACTCGCCGATGGGGTTGAGCGGGCCGTCCTCGACGCAGCCGCCGCCGGCGACCGGGTAGTTCCCGTAGATGTTCGTGGTGGAGAAGGCGACGATGTTCGCGTTGGGGAAGCGCTCGCAGATCTTGCACGGCAGCATCGCGTTGATCGCCCAGGTGGTCGTCTGATTCTTGTAGGTGCCGAACTTCCGGCCGACCATGAAGATGATGTTGGGCACGTCCGGGAGCCGCCTGAGCGCGTCCGGGTCGAAGAAGTCGGCCTCGATCAGCCTGACGCCGTGCTCGAGCATCGACGGCGCGGCGTCCTCGTAGTCGAACAGCGAGGCGCCGATCACTTCCTTTTGAATGCCCGCCGCCTCGATGGCCCTCTTGGCCTGAATGGCGAGGGAGGGTCCGACCTTGCCGCCGCAGCCGAGGATCAAAATGTCCCCGGGGATGCGTCGGATGTCGTCGATCAGGCGCTGGGAGGGTTCGGTCATCAGGGTAAGCAATTCGCGGTCTGTCATGGGCAACCTCCTTTAATATGCGCGCGCGGCGCGGATCGACGATGTGGGGGATAGCGCAAATGAAGCAGGGCAAGAAGGTCACGATCAAGGACATCGCGCGCGAGGCGGGCGCGTCCATCGCCACGGTTTCCCGGGTTCTCAACGGGAGAAATTACCCCGTCAGCAACGATCTGCGCGCGCGCATTCTGGACGCCGTGCGCCGCCTCGACTACGCGCCCGGCGCCGCCGCCGCCTCTTCGCGCCGCTCCGCCTCGCGGGACATCGGCGTGCTGATCCCCAACATCACGAACCCGTTCTACCCGCAGGCGTTTCTGGGCATCGAGGCCGTCCTGCGCGAAAAGGGCTACAACATCCTGCTGTTCAACACCTTCCGCAGCATACAGCGCGAGCGCGAGTGCCTGAAGCTGCTGATGGAAAAGCAGGTGCGCGGCGTGATCATCTCGATGGTCGAGGGCGAGGCGGACGACCTCGTGCGGTACGCCGACCACGGCATGCAGTTCGTGCTGCTGGACCAGACGATGCCGGGGCTCAACTGCCCGTCGATCAACTTCGATTCCCGCCGCGGGGCGATGATGGCGATCGAGCACCTGTTGAAAAACGGCCATGGCCGCATCGCCTTCGCCACGACGCCGCTCGTGCGCTCGAGCCGCATCGACACCCACCGCGGCTACCGCGAGGCGCTCGCGGCCGCCGACATCCCCTATCGGGGCGAATACGTGTTCATCTCGCCGTCGGAGCCGGAGGAGGAGCATCAGAACTACGAGCTCGACGCCGGGCGCGCGATCGCGGGCAAGTTCCTGTCGGAAGGGTGCGACGCGACGGCCATCTTCTGCGTCAACGACATGCTGGCCATCGGCGTCATGAACGCCCTGATCGAGAGCGGCGTGCGCATCCCCGAGGACGTCTCCATCGTCGGCTTTGACGACATCGCCTTCGCCGGCGTCTACAACCCGCAGTTGACGACCGTGCACTCGCCGATCTACGACACCGGAAAGCTGGCCGCGATGCTGCTGCTGGAGAACATGGTCAACTCCGGGCGCTCGCAGATCGCCTTCAACGTGAACCTCGAGCCGACCCTGGTCGAGCGAAAGACCGTCCGCAATCTCACCCGGAATCACTTGTAGCTCGGGGAGAGCATGCGGTAGCGCTCAAGCGTGATCTCGTTCCTCGTCTTTTCGCCCGCGAGCACGCGGTCGATGTCCTCGACCACCGAGCGCACCTGCCGGCAGCGCCAGTACTGCGAGGCCGCGGCGACGTGCGGCGTGTTCAGCACGTTCGGCAGGCGGTTGCGCAGGACGTGATCCGCGGGCAGCGGCTCGGTCTCGAACACGTCGAGCACCGCGCGTATGCGGCCGGTCTTGAGCTCCGCGACGAGCGCCTCCTCGTCGATCACCGCGCCGCGCGCGCTGTTGATCAGCACCGCGCCGTCGCGCATCTGCGCGAGGCGCTTCGCGTCGATGCTGTGGAAAGAGGCGGGGGTCAAAGTCGAGTGGATGCTGACGACGTCGCAGCCCATCGCCTCGTCGAGGGTCACCAGTTCAAAGCCGTTTTCCGCCGCGAATTCCTGCGTCAAATACGGCGCGCTGACGCGGATCTTGACCTCCATGGGCTTGAGAAGCTGTATGAAGCAGCGCGCGATGTCGCCGTAATCGACGATGCCCACGGTCGAACCCATCAGGCCGGGCATCACTTCCCCGAGCGCGTGCCAGCGGTTTTCGCGCATTTTGCCCATCTCGCCCATGATGTCCCACCGGGCCATCAGAGCCATCATCAGGCAGTATTCCGCGACGGCCATCGCCATCGTCGCGTTCGCGCTGACGATGCGCACGCCGCGCGCAAAGAAGCTCTCGTCGACGAGATCGCTGATCGTGCCCCCGGTGTGGCCGATCATCCTGAGCTTCGGCGCGGCGTCCAGCACGCGGCCGGTGATCTTCACAGAGCCCCAGCCGGTCAGCAGCACCTCCGCGTCCGCGAGCGCCTCCGAGAGCTCGTCCTCGTCCAACTGCCTGTCGAGCGCGTTCCAGCGGACGTCGTATCTGCGCTCCATCTCCCCGATCAGCTCCGGCGAAAACAGCGTGCGCCTGACCGCGCCCTCGGGCACGGAGACGAATACCCTTGTCTTCATATTATCCCTTCCTCCGGCTCAGAAATCCTCGACGCGCTGCGGGAGCCCGGTGCGCAGGCTCTCGTTGACGGCCGAGAGAAGCCGCACGGAGGCGATCAGCCGGTCGTGGTGGCCGTCCGGCACGCCGTCCCGCACCGCGCGGAAAAACGCCTCAAGTCCGCGCGCATAGCAATTTCCGTCGTCGAGCCGAAGCGTATGCAGGCTTCCTTCTTTATCGCAGACGGCCTCGACCGCGCCGTGTTGCGCGGAGGTCTGCAAGATCACCTGCCGCTTATCGTATTCCACGACGCACGAGACGACCTCCCCGGTTCGCGCCGCGAAGACGCGCCGGGCGCCGTCGAACAGCGCGCTCGCGAGGTCGGTCAGGTGGCTGCCGTAGAAGCTGAAGCCCCCGAAGGGGCTGTCCGGGTCCGCCCAGTAGCGGAGCAAGATACTCTTCGCTTCCGAGAGCGCTGCCCTCCACGCGGGAATCTCCGGCAGAAAGCAGAAGGTCGAGCCCGCCATCAGGGGCACGTTGCGCTCGGCGGAGAGGCGGACCATCTCCCCGGCCTCCCCGCTCGCCGCGGCGAACGGCTTGTCGACGAACACCGGCTTTCCCGCCTCGAGGCAGAGGCGCGCGTAGGGCAGGTGCGTCTCCGCCCGGCGCGTCGTGACGAGCGCCGCGTCGATCGCGGAGACCAGTTCCTCCGCGCTCTCGCAGACGTTCGGGATTTCGGCCTTTTCGAGCACATAGGGCAGCCGCGCCGGTTCGTCGACGGCGCAGATGTGCGTCGCGCGCGCGCCGTCGACGATGCGCTCGCGGTTCAGCAGCGCGCCGAAAAACTCCGCGTGCTTGCTCTGGCAGCCGATAATTCCGATGCGCATGCGCTTCCATTCCTCCGCATAGGATTCTTTTCTTAGCTAAATTATAGACATAAATCTAAAAAATGTCAACCCAATACCGGAGTATCCGCGCGGCAATCCGAAATAAATTGCAGTTTTCGCTTGCAATTGCCGGCACTAATGTGTATAATTGGACTAGATAGCCGGCGGCAAACCAGAAATAAAGATCAAAAAGAGCAGAAAATTTTCTACGCGGAATGTCATCACTGAACGAGGTGTTGACGATATTGAAGAGGAGGATTTTCGAATGAAGAGGATGGTCTGTTTAGCGCTCGTCGCAATGCTCTGTCTGGCGCTCGCCCCCTTCTCCGCCTTGGCGGAGGAAACCATCAAGGTCGGCATCATCATGGACCTGACCGGGCCGAACAGCGAGTGGGGCAGTGCGCAGGCCTGGGGCGCACAGTACGCCTGCGAGCAGTACAATGCCAACGGCGGAATCAACGGCTACATGCTCGAACCCATCGTGATGGACTGCGCCAGCGACGCCCAGACCGCGGTGTCGGCCTACAGGCAGCTCGTCGACGAGTACGAGGTCAACGTCATTATCGGGCCGGCGATCTCGAGCAACGTCATCCCGATGGCGCCGCTCGCGGAAGAGGATCAGATCTGCGTCGTCGGCCACTTCCAGGACGACCGCTGCACCGCCAACGAGGAGACCGG
>JAAYZL010000345.1 GCA_012514855.1 Clostridiales bacterium | reverse complement strand
CCGTTCAAATCTTCGGTTTGAACGGACCGGTCGCGTTGCGACTTTGATTGCCTTCGGCAATCAAACCTCACTTTGTCGCTCTCCGCTCAACGTAGCGCTGCTACGCCTCGCTCCGGCTCCTCGTTCTGCATCGAAAATCCCTCGGCCCTTTGGAGGTGTTAATATTTTTCCTTGGTATAAAAAGCCGGGCAACAGCGCGGGCAGCCGCTCGCGGAGCGCGTCCGCCTCCTTTTCGTCGATCGACGCGTACGGAAACCGGACGCGCGTGCCGATGTCCGCCCAGTTCCCGACGGCCGCGGCGAACTTGTCGACCGCGAAGTTCGGATGCCGGCGGACCGAAATGTACGGATCGAGGAAATTTTCCCAGAAGCCGCGCACCTCGCGCTCGATTTCGAGCGCCGCGGGGAGGTCCGTCCGCATCAGGTCCCACCACCTCTGCGCGTGCAGCGGCGACAGGCACGCGACGTTCGAGTACGCGCCGTGCGCGCCCCTGCGAACCCCGCTCGCCAGATGGTGGCCGGGCACGAACACCGAGGCGCGCGCAAACACCGGGCGCATTTCGCGGTACCATTCGTCGCCGCCGTCGGCCACCTTCATGCCCACGAGCGAGGGCACGCGGTCGAGAAGATGCAGAAAGTCCGCGCTCCCGAGCCGGCGCTTGGCGTGCGGCGGGTTGTAAAGCACGAGCCCGACGCCCCCGGCGAGCTCCGCCGCGCGGTTGAGAAAGCGGACGGCCTCGCCGTCGGTCACCGGAAACCAGTCCGGCAGTATCACCTGGATCGCGGAGGGCGCAAGGTCGCGCGCGGCCTCGACGCGGCGCAGCGCCAGCTGCGGACTCATGTGTCCCGCGCCGACCTGAAACGGCATTTCGGCGCGCTCGCACTTTTCCGCGAGCAACGCGTTCACCAGCAGGAATTCCTCCTCGGTCTGCGTGAAGAACTCCCCGGCGGTGCCGTTGGAGTAGATGCCGTCGACCTTGAAGTCGATCAGGCGGTCGATCTCGTCCGAGAGGCGCGAAAAGCCGATGCCCTCGTCCGGTTCGATCGGCAGCATCAAGGTCGCCCAGTTGCCCCGGATCTCGGCGTGCGCAAGCGGCCGCATCGACAATCCCCCCTTATTTTCACCGGGGCTGCCGCGAAAGCGACAGCCCCATGCGCCGTGTCGGATATGCCGCCGGTCAGAACTCCCAGTTCTGGATGCCCCAGTTCCAGTGATACTGCGGGTTGCCCAGCGCCTCGAAGCCGTCGAAGATCCCGGCGAGCTTGTCGGAGGTCACGACCCACACCGGCTGGTAGTACAGCGGAATCTCGGGCAGCACCGCGTTTTCGTACTTCTGGAGCTCGAAGAACGCGGCAAGCTGGACTTCGGCGTCCATCGAGGCGTTCGTCGCGTCGATCAGCGCGCACAGCTCCTCGTCGAGCGGCGTGTGCGAGTTGATGGCGGCGTTGATGTGCAGGCGGTCGTAGTATTCGTGCAGCGACATCGCGGCCACGGCGGCGTAGGCCATGTCCCACTCCACGGCGGAGGGGCCGTTGGCGACGTCCTTGGGCTTGGACCAGAGGATGGCGTCGGTGTCGCCGGTGACCAGGCGCGAGGTCATCTGGATGCCCACCTCGGAGAGGTAGTACTGGATGATCGCCATCAGGTCGACCGTCTGCTGGTCGGTGTAGTAGTAGACGACGTCGAGCACCGTGTTCGGGTCCCAGCCGGCCTCGGCAAGCAGTTCCTTCGCCTTCTCGGGGTCGTAGGCGTAGGGGTTCAGCCCTTCGATCTTCGAGGCGCCGTTGGGCGTCATCGAGTCGGCCGGGAGCGCCGCGCCCTCGAAGATCGACTCGCAGATGGCGTCCATGTCGATCGCGTAGGCGATCGCCTGGCGCACGCGCGGGTCGGCGAGCGGCGAGGGCGTGCCGTCCGCGCCCGGGAACTTGTTGACCCAGAACAGGCGCGTGTACTTCACGTCGACGGTGTGAACCGTCAGGCCCTCGACGTCGCGCAGCGCCTGGACCGCGGTGTAGGTCTTCGTGTAGGCGTAGTCGACGCCGCCGGCCATCGCGTTGACGACGAGGTTCTCGTCGGCCTCGGAGGACGATGCGTAGCAGTTGATGCTGAAGTCGGCGACGCCGCCGTAGTAGTTCTCGTAGGGCACGAGCAGGCAGTACGAGCCGATGGCCGTCTCGCCCACCTTGAACGGGCCGGAGCCGATCGGGCTCTGGAAGTACTTGCTCTGCTGGAACAGCGTCGGGTCCTCGCCCTCAAAGCAGTGCTTCGGCAGCGGCGGGAACTGGCAGAAGGTCAGAAGCGCGTCGGGGGCGACCTTCACGAACGTGATCGACAGCGTGTTTCCGTCGATCTCGATGCCCGAGATCCCGTCGGCCTCGCCCGCGATGTACGCGGCCGCGCCGTCGATCGCCCGGAAGGTTCCCTGGAACACGCTGTTGAGCACGCCGGTCTTGAGCGCGTACTCGATCGACCACTTCACGTCCTCGGCCGTGATCGGCACGCCGTCGTGCCAGGTGATGTCGTCGCGAAGCGCAAACGTCAGCACGTCGCCGGCCTCGCTGAAGTTGTACTCCTTCGCGAGCTCGGGGCCGGCGGGGTTCATGCTCGCGTCGCCCTCGATGAGCGTGTTCCACAGGACCTTCTGCGTCACGTACTGGCCGGGGTTGAGCCACGGGTGCATGTAGAACTCCAATGGACCGGTGTTGGTGTAGAGCGTCTTGGTTCCCTCGGCGGACGCGACACCCGCACAGGCGGCGAGCATTGCCAACGCAAGGATCATTGACAGTAGCCTCTTCATGTGTGTTCCCTCCATCATTTTTTATTCCCCCGCTATTCAAGCGGAAATCAACATTTCGGGCCTCAAATGTACTACAAAGTCTGCGCGCGCACCGCGGCGGGAGACCGGCGGAATTGCGGAGTCCGGGTAAAATCCATACGGCCAACGGGTTACGGGCGGTAGATCGCCTCGACCGCGCGGACGGATTTCAGCCCCTCGTCGATGCTCAGGCGGACGGGGGCGTCGCGCGTCACGCAGTCGAGGAATTCCCGGTCCTCGGCGGCGAACATGTCGTTGCGCCGGGTCCGGAATTCGACGACCTCCCAGCTTCCGGCGCTCCGGGTATACGCGCGAAGCTCCGCGCGGTCCCACGAGGCGAACTCCACCTGAACGACGCCCTCCCAGCCGATGATGTCGATGGTCCTGCGGCGCGGCGACTGGAAGAAGTCGAGGTGCACGTTGGCGACCAGGCGGTCCTG
>JAAYZL010000344.1 GCA_012514855.1 Clostridiales bacterium | reverse complement strand
CTTCACGCTGTTTTCAATCAACGCCTGCACGATCTGATGGCAGATCTCCGACCTTCTGAACTCGTTCGTGGTGCCAAAGGATTCGTTGAACAGCCTCAGATCGTCGCTCTCCAGATGATAGGCGATTCTGTTCATGGAAGTGGACTTCTCGCAAAGTTTGCAGACCTCCTTACGCACTATTTCTTACAAGACCAAAAAACCGGTAAAACAACCGATTATTTTGTGTTTTTGTTCTCATGTACTTGACCTCTTGAAAAATGAGTGTTAATATTTGGAATATCCTGGAAGGGCGCGCAAACGGGCGCGAGGAGGGGCACCGGATGCAGCATCTTCTGCTGATGGAGAACATCGAAAAGAGCTTCCCCGGCGTCCGGGCGCTCAAGGGCGTGTCGCTTGAGATTCGCCCGGGCGAGGTGCACGCCCTCATCGGCGAAAACGGCGCGGGCAAGTCGACGCTCGTGAAGATCTTGAGCGGCGCCTACAAAAAGGACGGCGGGCGCATCTTCTGGCAGGACGAGGAGGTCGAGATCGCTTCAACCACCCGCGCGACGGAAATGGGCATCTCGATCATCTATCAGGAACTCAATCAAATGCCGAACCTGAGCGTCGCGGAAAACCTCTTTATCGGGCGCGAGCGCAGAAAGGCGCGCTTTTTGCTCGACCGAAAAAAGACGCTTTTAGAGGCCGAGCGGTTCGTCCGGGACGTAGGCCTGGACGTCGACATTCGCATGCTTTGCAAGGACCTTTCCATCGCCCAGCGCCAGATGGTCGAGGTCGCCAAGGCGCTTTCGGTCAACGCAAAGCTCATCATCATGGACGAGCCCACCTCGTCGCTGACCGACCGCGAGACGGACATCCTTATGGGGCTGATCCGAAGGCTCCGCGACGCGGGCGTGTCCATTGTGTACATTTCTCACAAGCTCAACGAGATTTCAGAAATCAGCGACCGGATCACCGTGCTTCGGGACGGCGAATATGCGGGCACGCTCGAGACGAAGGACTCCACGCAGGACATGCTCATCCAGCGGATGGTCGGCCGCGCGCTGACGGACATCTTTCCCAAGCGTGAAGTGCCCATCGGCGATGCGGTGCTCCGCGTAAAGCACCTGAGCGCGGGGAAGGCCGTCAGAGACGTGTCCTTCGAGGTGCGCGCGGGCGAGATTCTGGGCTTCGCGGGACTGGTCGGCGCGGGGCGCTCGGAGACCATGCGCGCGGTGTTCGGCGTGGACAGAATGGACGCGGGAGAAATCGAGATCGCAGGCAGGAAATTGCACCGGCATACGCCGACGGACGCAATTCGCGCTGGTCTCGGCTTCGTGCCGGAGGATCGGAAGCTGCAAGGGCTGATATTGGGCATGGCGGTTCGCGAGAACACGACGCTTGCCAGCATGAAAAACGTGCGGATCAACGGCATGGTTAGCCGCATGCGCGAAATCGAGATCACCCGCCGTTACGTCGAACGGCTCAACATCAAAACCCCCGCCATCGAGCAGCGCGCAGTCAACCTCTCCGGCGGCAACCAACAGAAGGTGGTCATCGCAAAGTGGTTGGCGACGAACCCCAAGGTGCTGATACTCGACGAGCCGACGCGCGGCATCGATGTGGGCGCGAAAAAGGAAATCCACGCGCTGATGGGCGAGTTGACCGCGCAAGGGGTCGCGGTCGTGATGATCTCCTCGGAGCTCCCGGAAATTCTGGGCATGTCCGACCGCATCGTGGTCATGCACGAGGGTCGAATCCGCGGTGAACTTTCGCGCGGTGAAGCGACGCAGCAGAGGATCATGGAACTTATTCTCTCGCAGGAGGCGGCGGAGGCATGAAATCGACCCGCCATGCGGGTTCTTCGCCGAAGGACACACAAGGAGGTCGCCTATGAACGGACGGGCAAGCGGCGCGCGAGCGCGGCTTCGAGATCTCAGGCAGACGAGCATTTTCAACATCTTCCTGATTCTTCTGGGGATGTGCGTAATCCTGACCATCGCGGTCGGAAACAAGTTCCTTTCTGTCACGAACATCATGTCCGTGGTTCGGCAGTTCTCCTTCTATGCGATCATGGCGACGGGGATGCTGCTCGTCATCGTCACCGGCGGCATCGATCTCTCCGTCGGCTCCGTGTTCGCGTTTTCG
>JAAYZL010000343.1 GCA_012514855.1 Clostridiales bacterium | reverse complement strand
GACCCGGAAACGGTCGTGCCGTCGACTTTGTGGATGGGCGGCGATTTCACGGCGCTGATCATCACCGGTCCGAACACCGGCGGCAAGACGGTCACGCTCAAGACCGTAGGGCTTTTGACGCTGATGGCGCAGTCCGGCATGCAGATTCCGGCGGCGTTCGGGAGCGAGCTGCCGGTGTTCGACGAGGTGTTCGCCGACATCGGCGACGAGCAGTCGATCGAGCAGTCGCTCTCGACGTTCTCGTCGCACATGACGAACATCGTCGGCATACTCGCGGGCGTGACGGAGCGCTCGCTCGCGCTGTTCGACGAGCTCGGCGCGGGCACCGACCCGACCGAGGGCGCGGCGCTCGCGATGGCGATCCTCGAGCACCTGCTGAAAATGAAGGTCACGGCGCTCGCGACGACGCACTACAGCGAATTGAAGGCGTTCGCGCTGTCGACGCCGGGCGTCGAAAACGCGTCCGTCGAGTTCGACGTCGAGACGCTTAGGCCCTCCTACCGGCTGTCGATCGGCGTGCCGGGCAAGTCGAACGCGTTCGAGATCTCCAAGCGGCTGGGGCTTCCGGACTTTTTGATCCGAAATGCGGCCGAGCGGCTGACGAAGGACCAGATCCGCTTCGAGGACGTCATCGCGAACGCCGAGTACCACCGGCAGATCGCCGAGAAGGAGCGCAAGCTCGCCGAGGAGGCGCACCGGGAGACGCAGAAATTGCGCGGTGAGGCCGAGAAATTGCAGAAGGAGATCGCGTCCCGGCGCGATTCGGAGATCAGGAAGGCGAAGGAGGAGGCGCGCAAGGTGCTCGCAAAGGCGCAGCGCGAGGCCGAGCAAGTGATCGCGGAGCTCAAGAGGATGAGCGCCGCGGGCGTCAAGGAGCACGAGCTCCACAACCTGCGCGCGCAGTTGAAGGACGCGGCGGACGAGAACGCCGACGCCGTGAAGCCCGTCCATCCGGGGGACTCGGAAGTTCCGGCGGACCTCAAGCCCGGCGACCCCGTGCTGCTGCTCTCGCTCAACGCGCGCGGCGAGGCGCTGACCGCCCCGGACGCGCGCGGCGACCTGACCGTGCAGGCGGGCGCAATAAAACTCAAGGTCAACGTGAGGGACGTGCGCCGCGCCGCGCCCGAGAAGCCGAAGCGCAGAATCCCGTCCCCCGGTTCGTCCGCCCCGCTCGCGCCGCGGGCAGTGGAGATCGAGGTCGACGTGCGCGGCATGAACCTCGAGGACGCGACGTTCGCGGTCGACATGTTCCTGGACGGCGCGGTGCTCAACAGATTGAAGCTCGTCAACATCATCCACGGCAAGGGCACCGGCGTGCTTCGGAGCGGCATACAGTCGCATCTCAAACAGCACCACGCCGTCTCGGAGTTTCGGCTCGGCCGCTACGGCGAGGGGGAGGACGGCGTGACGGTCGTGACGTTGCACTAATTCCAAACATCAATGCGTCGTCGCGCCGGCCCTTTTCCCGCCCCGCGTTGTCGCCCCCCGCTCAACGCAGCTCCGCTACGCCTCGCTCCGGCTCCTTGCGGGGCGGGAAAATTTCTCGCCGCTTTGGGCGCATTCCTGTTCTCCATTGGTTTAAAATAATCGCGGATGTTTGTTCATAACCGGTTCACATACGGGGTGTACAATGGTCTGGCGGAGGGGGTAAACCGATGAAGTCGAAGATCATGGTCGTGGACGACGATCCGAACATCCGGCAGCTTGTCAGCATCTACCTCGAGCGCGAGGGCTTCGAGGTCACGGCCGCCGACCGCGGCGACGAGGCGCTCAGGCAGTTCCGCGCGGCGCCGCCGAACATGATGCTCTTGGACATCATGCTCCCGGGCATGGACGGCTGGCAGGTTTGCCGCGAGGTGCGCAAGATTTCGAACATCCCCATCATCATGCTGACGGCGAAGGACGAGACGTTCGACAAGGTGCTCGGGCTCGAGCTCGGCGCGGACGACTACATCGTGAAGCCCTTCGACATGAAGGAGCTGGTCGCGCGCATCAAGGCGGTCATCCGCCGCTTTCAGGCCG
>JAAYZL010000044.1 GCA_012514855.1 Clostridiales bacterium | reverse complement strand
CTCGAGCTCCTGTCCCTTCTTGCCGGTGAACGTCACCTTCATGCCCTTCGCAATCGCGAGCGTCGTCTTCTCGGCGTCGACGCGAAGTACCGGCATCTCCTCCTTCGGCGAGAACGAATAGGCGGAGGCGCGCGGGTTGAACGCCTCGCCGGGCTTGACATTGACCTCGGTGATGTAGCCGTCGGCCGCGGCGGTCACGCGCGCGAGCGTCGAGCGCAGCACGCTCAACTCGACCATCTGCGCCTCGAGCGAGGCGAGCTGGTCGGAAAACTTCTTCCTATCGACGATATAGGCGCGCACGGCGTCGTCGATGTTGTAGCGGTCCGCGGTCTGCATCCTGCCCTCGGCCTCGGTAAGCGCGCCCTTCGCCGCGAGGTGCTCCGCGTGCGCCTCCCGAAGCGCCTCGCTCGCGCCCTCCGGCAGCGCGCCGTCCGCCATCTTGAGCCCCTCGACGACCAGCAGCGCGTCGACGGCGATCCGCTTTTCGAGCTCGTCCGCGCGCGCGTCGGTCAAGGCGTAATACGCTTCCGCCCACTCCTCGTCGGTGCGCTTGAGCCGGAGGTTCCGGTTCTTGCGCTCGAGCTCGTTCAATTGGTCGGTCGCCTGGCCGTGGCTCTGCCGGAGAGAATCCATGCTCTTTTCGTAGTCGGCGATCTCGGCGGTGAACAGCGCGTCGCCGGCTTCGACCTCGCTTCCCGGCTGCACGAGCACCGACGCGACCGTGAGAGATACGTCCTCCGCGCCCTCGAGCTTCACCGGCTTCGCGCCGGGGAACACGGCCTTGCCGGGGAGCTCGACCGTCTGGATCAGCTTCCCCTGCTTGGGCGAAAGCAGCTTCACCTTCGCGGTCGTGATCGTGCGGATCGTGCCGGAAAAGAACATGCAGAGGGCGACGACGGCCGCCAGAGCGATAAAGCCGCGAACGGCAAACTTCTTGAGATTCATGCGATCCCCCTACTTCAACTCCGTGAGCTGTATGCCCGAGAGGATGTCCTTCTGGAAGTACAGGTAGACAAACAGCGCCGGAAGGATGTATAGCGCCGCGCCCGCGAACTCGACGCCGGAGCTCTTTTCGGTGAGCTGGTTGAACATCACCGAGAGCGGCAGAAGCCTCGGCTGCTCGGCGAGATACGCGAGCGGCTGCTCGACCAAATTCCAGCAGTCCGCGAACGACAGCGCGACCGCCGCGCCCAAAATCGGCCGGCTGATCGGCAGCGCCACGTGGACAAAGCAGCGGAACGTGCCCGCGCCGTCGATCTCCGCGGCCTCGAGTATCTCCCGCGGAAGCCCGACCATGAACTGCCGGAGCAAAAAGATGTAGAACGGCGCGAAGCACAGCGGCAATATCACCGCCCACGCGCTGTTCAGAAGCCCGAGGCTCCTTAGCGTCAGCACGTTCGGCACCATCGTGACCTGAAACGGCAGCAGCATCAGCATGATGACCGCGAAGAAGATCAGGTCTCGCCCCGGAAATCGGAAGCGGCTGAGCGCGTAGGCCAGAGCCGGGATCACGAGCGCCTGGCCTAACAATATCGCGCCCGCGTACATCGCCGAGTTGATCAGAAACCTGAGCACCGAAACGTCCTCGATCAGGATGTTGTAATACTGGCTCAGGGAGAACACCCTCGGCGCGAGCTTTATTTCCATCCACTTGGACGCGTCGAAGCTGCCGCGCGTCTCCATGAACGCCTTGATCTCGCCGGGCGAGAAGAACGAATACAGCGCCGTCAGAAATACCGGGAGCAGCACCACGAGCGCGATCACCGCGAGGGCGGCGCGCGCCGGAATGTGCCGATTTTTGCGCATCCGCATGCCGCGCCTCCTACGAAAGATTTTTCAAAAGCCGCCGCTGGATGAGGAACAGCAGCCCGAAGATCGCGAACACGATCAGGGCGAAGCTGTACGCCGCGGTCGTGACGTTCTGGTAGTTGAGCTTCCCGAACATGTTGTTCATGTAGTTCTGCAGCGTGTAGACCGACTCGTCGGGGTACGCGCCGCCGATGAAGTAGACCTCCTTGAAGATCTTGAACGCGTTGATCCACGACAGCACGAACACGAGAAACGCGCTCGGCACGACCATCGGGAGCGTCACGTGAAACGCCTGCCGGAAGAACCCCGCGCCCTCGAGCCGGGCGTATTCGTAGAGCGGCTCGGGGATCGCCTGCAGCGCCGCCAGGAAGATCACGACCGAGAAGCCGAGGTTTTTCCAGACGAACATCAGGACGACCGGAATCCTAAGCGCCGCGCCCTCGAGCCACGAAATGCGCGCGAACCCGAGCGCCTGAACGATTCGGTTCACCGCGCCGCCGTAGTCGAACAGCACGAGCCAGATCAGAAGCATCGCGGACGAGGGCATCAGGTACGGCATCAATACGCTGTTGCGGAAGAACGCGCCGCCGGGCTTCAGTCGGTTCAAGAGCACCGACACGCAAAAGGACAGCGCCCACACGAGCGGCGTGCAGATCGCCGACAGCAGCATCGTATTCTTGAGCCCCAAAAGAAACATCTGGTTCTGCCAGATGTTTCTGTAGTTGTCGAGCCAGACGAACGCGTTTTTGTAGCTTCCGTCGGTCAGGCTGTACCAGATGCCGCCGACGAACGGCACGATGTAGAAGAGCGTCAGGCCGAGAAGCCCCGGCAAAAGATAGAGCATCGCCGAGCGCTTTTTCGTAAACACGGGCTTCCTCCTCGCCTCCCCCGCGGGAAGAATGATCCCGCGGGGCGCTGTGAATCTTTTTGGGCTATTGTCCCTCGAGCATCATCATCTGCAGCTTCCTGTCGACGTTTTTGATGAACGCGTCGGCGTCGATCAGCCCGTCGGTAAACTGCGAGACGAGCGTGTAGAACTCCTCGGTGTTGTCGTTTCCGAGGCCGAGGTACGGCATGACCTGCAGCTTGTCCGCGAACTCCCTGTACTTCGCGATGCTCGCCTCGCTCGCCGAATACATGTAGTTCTCCTCGTATTCCTTGCGGTAGCCCTCGTACTCGGCGATCATGTCCTCGAACGCCTTTTTCTCGTCCTCGGGCGCCTGTTCGAGCTGCGCCTTCACGGTCGCGATCGTGTCGGCCCAGCTCTTGAGGTTCGACTCGTAGTACGGGTCGAGCACCGGCTCGTTTTCGGTCGGCAGGATGTGAATCCTGAGCACGTCGTCGAGCGACCTGGCGATCTCCTCGACAAACGCGATCGCGTCCTTGCGGTGCTCGGAGAACGGGTTGACGAACACGACGCACAGCTCGCCCATGACCTTTGGCTCGACGCCCTCCGAGAGCGCGAGCAGCAGCGGCTTCTGCCCGCTCGTGAGCGCGTACGTCCGGGCGCTGATGTCCGCGTAGCCGCTGAACAGCGCGCTCGTTTCCATGTCGCCGTCCGCGCGCACGGCGTACACCCTGGTCTGGTAGTCCTCGTCGTCCTCGGGCAGTTCGAGCGCGTCGAAGTCGACCGCGAGATACGCGTCCATCAGCGCGCGGAACATCGGCGTGTCGAACTTGTACTCGTTTCCCGGCCGGCCGATGTAGACCATGTAGTCCAGCAGCATGTGCTGGAAGAGCTCGCGCTTCAACATGCTCTTCGTGTAGTACGGCTCGAAGACCGACATGTTCGGGTAGTCCTTCATGCGTTCGGCGAGGGGTTCGAGCATCTCGAACAGCCCGATCCAGGTCGTCGGCACGTCCTCCTCGGTCAGCCCGGCCTTCTCGAACGCCTTCGGGTTGTAGCCGCGGGTCGTGAAGTACAGCTCGACCGGCAGCGCGACGATCTCGCCGTCCTTGACGCACCAGTCCTTGAACGCCGGGTACATGCCGTTGACGACGCCGGCGATCACCTCGCTCCCGGTGAGCTCCGCCATGTAGCCCCGCGAGAACACCGCGCCGTACTCGGCGGAGGAGGCGTACAGGCAGTAGACGTCGACCGCCGCGGAGCGGTTCATCATCGCCTGAACCACATCCTCGACCTGCTGCGTCAAAACGACCTCGACGTCGCCGTGCTTGTTCGTGAACGCGTAGTACGCGCTGTCGACCGACTGGTTGTACTGGTTCTGGACTTTCAGCCGCTTCTCGGCGCGCAGATTCGGGTCGGTGTTTCGGCGCACGACCGCCTCGTAGCTCGAGGCGATGAACAGCCCCTCCGCGGTCAGTATCGGCGCGCTCTCCGAGTACGGCTCGACCGGCATGTCCGCGACCGCCTGATTCGTCGACACGTCCATGCCCGTGATCTGAAACAGCTCGCCGTTCATGATGTAGTAGAGCGCGTCCCTCTCCTCGCTGTAGGCGATGCTGCCGGGGTTCGAGTATCCGACGGTCGGGATGGCAAACAAATCCTCGCTCTCCTCCGCCTCGGGGTCGATGACCGCGACCGTGACGGTGACGCCGTCCTCCCGCCAATGGCTGCGCATCGACAGGAGCTGCCCGTCGCGGTAGGCGCACAGGCCGTTTATGTATTCCTCGCTGTCGAATTCGAGGTCGAGCTGGCGGCCGGAGCCGTCCCCGAGGTCGTAGGCCATGACGACGGTTCCGCGGCTCGCGTAGGTCGTGAAGTACATAAGCCCGT
>JAAYZL010000342.1 GCA_012514855.1 Clostridiales bacterium | reverse complement strand
TGGTGCCGGTGGTGGGACTTGAACCCACACGCCATCTCTGGCAACGGATTTTGAGTCCGCCTCGTCTGCCATTCCAACACACCGGCATGGGGCGTCCGCACGCGACTTTGAGCCTCGGCGAACGAGGGAATTATAGCACAGCGGAACATGCGCTGTCAAGAAGAAGAAATCCGCCCGCCCTCTGCACGGCTCGCGTCCCGGGGAATCCGCTCCGCCGCCGTGCGATAGCGCGCGCAATTCGAGGGAAAACTACCCACGCGCGCGCATTGCGCGGATTTTCAAAATCCACCCTATGCAGAAATGCAATTTTCGTGTATAATAGACGATGGATTCTTGCGAAGGAGGTGCTTGCGTGCAGGCGGATGAACGGAACCTGATCGACCGCGCGGCGAAGGGCGACGGACAGGCGTTTTCAGAGCTGTTGAGCGCGCAGGAGAGCCGCATGTACGCGGTGGCACTTCGCATGTGCGGAAATCACGAGGACGCGCAGGACTGCCTGCAGGAGGCGATGCTGCGCATATACCGGGCGATTTCCGGCTTCAAGGGGCAATCCTCCTTTTCGACCTGGGTCTACCGCATCACGATGAACACGTGCCTGGACGAGCTTCGCCGGAGCAAGCGGCGCAAGGCTACGTCCCTCGACGAAAAACTGGAGACGGGCTGGTCGCCGACCGACGACCTCGACACCCCGGAGCACCACGCGCTCAGATCCGAGCGGAAGCGCGCGCTCGACCGGGCGATTCACGAGCTCCCGGAGGACATGCGCTCGGCGATCGTGCTGCGCGACATACAGGGCTGCGCCTACGACGAGATCGCGGATATCCTGGGGACGAACGTCGGCACGATCAAGTCCAGAATCAGCCGGGGGCGCGCGCGGCTCCGGGAAATTCTGTCGGGGCAGATGGAACTTTTCGACCGCGCCGGCGTCTAAAAATCGAAACGACAGAAAGGAGAGTGTGCGCGTGAACTGCAGGGAATTCATGGATCAATTGGACGCCTACCTCGACGGCGAAATGGCGCCGCCGGGACAGTGCGAATTCCTCCGCCATGCGCAGGACTGCTCCGGATGCTCTTGCGAACTCAAGAATGCCGAAGCGCTCTCGGGCGCGCTCAAGCACATGAACGACGGCCTCCGCGTGCCGCTCGGTGCGCAGGCCGCCTGGAGGGCGGCCGTGCGCAGGGAGTCGGGCCGCCGGAAGGGCCGGGTCGTGTACCGGGCGCTCTCGACGGTCGCGGCGGCGTTTGTGCTGCTCGCGGGAACGACGGTCATGTTCCGCTCGACGGGCGTCTTGGACTTCGGCGGGGACTCCGCGGCGATCGAGGACGTACATAATAAGTCGTTCAGCGCGCCGCCCGCCGAGTTCTACACCTCCGCGCCGGAGCTCCCGGCCGTCCCCGCGCCGCGCTACGCGTCGATCGAGGCCGACGGAACCGCCGAGGACGCGGAAATCCCCGCGGAGCGCATGCCGTTTGCCGCGGCCGCGCCCGCCGGGCCGATGCTCGCGGAGGAGCCGGAGATTCCCACCGATCGGGCGTGGGAGCGGCTGCTCGCCGTCAGCGCCGTTCGGGAGATGTACTCCGAGACGTTTGACTTGACGCGCGAGGCGATCTTCGGCCTCGTCGACGAATACGGCGGGACGGTGCTCTCCGACGCGCTGCTCAACGAGGGCGGCGAGCGCAGGGCCACGATCGCGGCGGACGTGCCGAGCGAGGACTTCGACGCGTTCCTCGAGGCGCTGGACTTCGTGGGCAACGTGACCTACGAGGCGCTCAACCGCAAGGACGTCTCGACAAACTACTACGACGCCGAGGGCCGCCTCGGGACGATGAACCTCGAAAAGGATCGCCTGAACGCGCTGATCGCCGAGGCGGCCGACGCGGCGGAGCTCGAGGCGCTCGAAGCGCAGCTCGACGGAGTGTACGCGGACATCGACGAACTCGAGAGCACGCTGCGCGGCTTTTCGACGCAGCTGAACCACTCCCGCGTCGACATCGCGCTCAACGAGGGCGCGCCGCTCGCGGCCACGCTCATCGCCGGCGGCGAGAAGGACGAGGGGGGCGCGAGGCAGGGCTTCGCCCGGTCGCTCGATTCGCTCGGCAAGTTCTTCGCGGACATGGGCGTCTCGCTCGCGGTCATCGCGCCATATGCGGGCGTCGGCATCGCGCTGATCGGCATCATCTGGGTCGGAGTCGTGCTCGTCGGCAAGCGGCGCAGGCACGAATGACATAAAAATTGAAACGGGGTCGGGAGGGATTTGTATGAGGAAACTGTTCGCAATGGTGCTGGTGGCGGCGCTGGTTTTGACGGCGGGCGCGGCGTACGCAGACGGGGCGAAGCTGACGGTGCAGGGAAGCGGCACGGTGCTCGTCGAGAGCGATCTCGCGATCATCTCGCTGGGCGTGCGCGAGGCGGCCAAGGACGTGCTTCAGGCGCAGTCGGCCGTCAACGAGAAGATCGCCGCGGTCAGGAAGGCGCTGCTCGACGCGGGCGTCTCGGAGAAGGAAATCAACACGGACGCGATCGGCATCTACGCCAATTACGACTACTCGACGATCGGGACGGAGATCATTGCCGGCTATACGGCGTACAACTCCCTGTCGGTGCGCACGGAGGACATCGAGAACATCGGCGCACTGATCGACGCGGCGTTCGCCTCGGGCGCGAACTCGCTCGACAACGTGCAGTTCACCTTGAAGGACGACACCGCCTCCCAGGAGGAGGCGCTCGGGATGGCCGTGCAGGATGCGATGCGCAAGTCGGAAGTGCTCGCCTCCGCGGCGGGGCTCAAGGTCAAGGGCATCGAGAGCATCGTCGAGGGCTACAACTACACCTACGACAGCATGCGCAACTACAGGTACGCCGCCGCCGAGGACGGGGCGGGCGCGGGGACGCTCGTGCAGGCCGCGCTGGTCAATGTCAGCGCCTCCGTCACGGTGGAGTTCGAGACCGAATAAGCGAAACGAACCCGGCGCGGCACAGCGCCGGGTTTTTCGTATGCACAGTACATAGGAAGGAAGGCTTTCGTATGCGCAGATGGATTGCCCCGCTGGTTGTGCTCGCGCTGATCCCGATGGGCGCGATCGCGGAGACGAAGTGGAAGATCCCGGCTTCGGAGACCGTGCCGCCCTTGGAGGAGATCGAGCCCGAGGCGGAAGGTGCGGAAGGAGCCGAACTCGGAACCGAGGGCGAGCTCGCGGAGGTCGACCCCGTGACCGGGGAGGTAAGCTACCCGTTCTGGATGGACGAGACCGACGGCAGCGAGATGCTCTTCTTCATGGTGATCGACAGCATGAACGACGAGACGACCCTTGTCGAAAAGCACGGCGCCATCACCATCCGGATGGACTATTTCGACGAGGACGGCTCGCTCTACGCAACGGTCTACGACATACTGACGGACACCGAATTCGGCAAAATGATCTATGTCAATATGGAGGGATATGACATGGAGGTCTACTCCTTCTCGGACAGGACGATCATGCTTTCGGCCGACGGTGCGACCGTCGAACCGGCGCAGGCGTCCTCGGAGGAGGAATTCGAGGCCATATGGAGCAATCAGTATTATCCGCTTGCCGGAGGCGAAACGCTGCATGCCATGGCGCCGGATGCGGACGGCAACCTGTATCTGCGCACCTCCTCGGAGGAAACCGGGGAGCGCATGGAATACGAGTACATGCTCGGCCCGGAAATGCGGCTTCTCAGATCGAAAATCTATCTGATGGGCGAGGACGGCGAGCTAGAGCTTTGGATGGTCATCACGTACTCCGTCGGCGAGCCGCTCGAGCTCCCGGACAGCGTCATTGAAGTGCTCCGGGAATCCGCCTGACCGAACGCCGGAGCGCCCGCCCCCTTCGCTGCGGGGCGGGTGCTTTCAGTAGCACGTCGGGTCGCCCGGGTCCTGCGCGCAGCCCGCGCACGAGCCGCCGAGGTCGATGTCCTCCGCCAGAACCCTCATCCTGACCGGCGCGCCGCTCTCATACGTCCGGAATCCGTAGCGCGCGAAGCTCTCCTCGGCGGCGGGGTCGACGTCGACGTAAACGGAGGCCGCGTTCAGCTCCCGCGCGCGGAACAAGAGCATCCGAAGGATCAGGTCGGAGAGCCCCATGCCGCGCGCGTCCGGCAGCACGCACACGCGGCCGACGCGGAAGTGCCCATTTTGGTCGATGTACAGCCGGCCGGTCCCGGCGGGGCGGTCGTTTTCGTCAAACGCGAGCGCGTAGACCGCCATCCGGTCGAATTCGTCGGGCTCGTTTCCCGGGGGGAAGCCAAGTTCATCGACGAACACGCGCCTGCGGAGGTCGAGAATCTCGGAGATGTCGTCCATCGAGGTCAGAAATTTACCGCGAATCATCTGTTTTTTCCGCCTTTCGGGAAGGATATTGTACGGGAGGGATCGCATGGAAAAGCACCACATCGACCGGATCAACGAGCTCAGCCGCATCGCGCACGAGCGGCCGCTTAACGACGGCGAGCAGCGCGAGCGGGGCGAGCTCCGCCGGAACTACCTCGCGGCGTTCCGGCAGCAGTTCCGCAGCCAATTGGAAAATACCGTCGTTCAGTACCCCGACGGAAGCTGCGTGCCGCTCAAGGATGCCGCGCAGAGGCCCGAATAGTATTGTAGCACCAATTCGCGCAAATTTGTATCCGTCCGGTCGGAAAATCCTGTTGATTTTTTTCGGGGCAGCGGGTATAATAGACGCGAACGGGCGGGGCCGCGTTCAATACACTGAAGAAAGGAGCGTGATGAAGTGGATAATGAACTGGATCTCGTCGTCTTCGAGGATGATGAGGGAAACGAAATTACCATGGAAGTGCTCGATTATTTCTTCTACGAAGGTCAGGAATACGCTCTGTTGGCGGAGGCCGGGGATGATTGCGAGTGCTGCGAGGACGAACCCTGCGGCGACGACTGCGATCATCAGCGCGACGCCTACATCATGAAGGTTGTCCCTGTCGGCGACGATCAGGAGGAATTCGTTCCTGTTGACGAGGAGCTGGCGGATAAGCTGATCGACATCGTCCAAAACGAGCTTTTCGAGGACG
>JAAYZL010000341.1 GCA_012514855.1 Clostridiales bacterium | reverse complement strand
AGGGAACCTTTCTACCGTCTCGCTTGATGATCGTGTCTATCATTTTCGGCAGCCTCCGCGAATGTATTATGGAGCGCGAGCGCCCCGTCCGCCACAGAAATTGCGCCTTCGGCGGGTCTTTTTTACCAAGGGCGACGCCCCGCTCCGGCTTTCCGCCAAGATAAAAAAATCCCCCCGCTGAATCCCGCAACTCCCGCAGGGCCGGAACAATGGAAGCGCGCAAACCCATTATATTGTGGTATGTACCCCGATGTCAACACAAAATATAGGTTTTGCGCGAGATTTCATGAATTTGTCATACTGTGTTCGGCTGCGCGGAAACCGACTTTTGCCGCTATTCAATATTGTCGCCCTGAACTGTTCAATATTATCGCCCCGAACTGCGCCTTGCATTTCTTTTGAAAAAACGGTATGATAATGGGCGAACGCTGGGAGGAACAGAAGACATGATGAAGAGCAGGGCGACCATATTATTGGCCTACCCCGAGGCGCTGCGCGTAACGGCCTCGGCGGGCAGGATTTCCACGACCGCCGGTTCCGCGCTCGAAATATTTCAAAAGAGCGACGGCGGAGAAAAAGATGTAAAGCTTGTCAAAAAGGTGCTCTCGTCCGGACATCGGTCGGTACTGGAGCATCAGATGCTGTCGGTCGCGTTCGACGGCGTGTCGGTCATGGTCGAGCAGTTCGTCATCGAGTTCCGGCTCGCGTCGTACACGGTCAAGTCTCGGCGGTACGTGGACTTCTCCGAGGCGGGCTTCGTCGAGCCCTCGGGCGCGCCGGACGGCTTCCGCGCGCGGATGGAGCGGCTATTCGCGAACTACGGCGAGCTTCTCGCGATGGGCGTGCCGAAGGAGGACGCGCGCTTCGTGCTGCCGTACTGCTTCCGCAGCAACTTCTACATGACGCTGAACGCGCGCGAATTCGCGCATCTGGTCGGCTCGATGGTCTGCGGGCGCGGGCGGCGCTTTCCGGAGATCAAGATGCTCGGGGAGTCGCTCGCCGGTCAGTTCGAGAAGCTGTATCCGGGCATATTAGACCAGGGTCGGTTTTTGGAGTACAAAGAGCCCAAAATACAGACTAAATTCTGTTTTGGCGCCGCGGCGAGCGGAACGGCGGAAATCCTATCGTTTCCCGACTGTGGTCGGATTTTGGGCGAGGCGATCCGCTTTTCCGGGCGGCTCGACGGCTGCGCAGAGCTCGTCCGCGACGCCCGGCCGCGCGAGCTCGAGCTTCTGAACTTCGCGTTCCGGGTGAACAACGCGTCGCTCGCGTGCGTGACGCACTTCGCGAGGCACCGGATGCAGTCGCCCCTCTACATGCCCGTGGCCGACGCACTTTCGCGCGGGAACTACGTGCTCCCGGAAAGCATCGCCGGGAATCCGCGCGCGCGGGAGCTCTACGAGGGTGTATTTCGGGAGGAAGCGGACTTCGCCGCGGAGATGCTCGAAAAGGGCCTCCGCCCCGAGGACATCTCCTATCTGGCGCTCAGCGGTCACACCGCCGACATGCTGTTTTCAATGAATGCGCGCGAGCTTCTGCACTTCATGAAGCTGCGCATCTGCCGCCGCGCGCAGTGGGAGATTCGCGGCATCGCGCTGCAAATGCTTCGGCAACTCGCGGCGCTCGAGCCGGAATTGTTTTTAAACTACGGGGCGAGCTGCCTCGTCGACGGCCGGTGCCCGGAGGGAAAGCTCACTTGCGGCCGGCCGGTCGAGCGGTCGGAGATCACGGGAGGGAACGCATGAACAACGCGAAGGGAATCGCCCGCATCGGCGTCACGCCCTATTGCCGCGACGACGGGTCGCAGTATTTCCCGCAGGGGTACCTGGACGGCATCGAGGCCGTGGGCGCGGAGCTCGTGCCGATCTGGTACGAGACGCCGCTCTCGGCGCTCTATCCCTTGGTCGTGAGCCTCGACGCGATGCTCTTCAGCGGCGGCGGGGACATCGACCCCCGCCACTACGGCCAAAAGCGCGAGGCGCTGTGCAGCCGCCCGAACCCCGTCCGCGACCAGCT
>JAAYZL010000043.1 GCA_012514855.1 Clostridiales bacterium | reverse complement strand
CTTGGGCGCCTCGGTCTCCACGGGCTTGGGCGCTTCGGTCTCCACGGGCTTGGGCGTCTCGGTCTCCACGGGCTTGGGCGCCTCGGTCTCCACGGGCTTGGGCGCCTCGGTCACGGCCGGCGCGGGCGTCACGGCGGCGGCCTCGAGTTCCTGTTGCTTCACCACGATCTCCGCGTTCAGCCGCTCGACCTCGATCTGCTTCTGCCCAATCGCCGTATTCAATTCGGCGAGCCGCACCTCGGCCTCGACGATGGCCGTCTGAATCTCGGCCGCCTTTTCCTCCTGCAGGCTCGGAATCACGTCCACCTCGACCGGCGCGATGGGCGTCGGCTCCGGAAGCCGCGCCTCGACGATCTCGGCCTGGAGTTCTTCGATCTTCTGCTCGCGCTCGGACAGCTCGACCTCGAGCGCGGCGATCTTCCCGGCCAATTCCTCGGTGCTCGGGGTCGTCGCGAGCGCGTCGATGCTCGCCTTGAGCGCCTCCGCCTCGACGACCCTCTGCTCGAGCTCAACGGTCATGGCGTTGATCTGCTCGGACTTCTCCGTCAGCGCCGTCTCCAGTTCGCCGATCGCTCCGGTCTTCTCGATCAGCTCCGCCTCGATCTCGCCGATCACGCCGGACTTCTCTGTGAGCTCGGCCTCGATTTCGGTGATCTTGCCGGACTTCTCCGTCAGCGCCGTCTCCAGTTCGCCGACCGTCCCGGTCTTCTCGATCAACTCCGCGCTCACGGCCTCGACCTCGGCGGCCTTCGCCGCCAGCGCCGCCTCCAGTTCGCCGATCGTCCCGGTCTTTTCCGCAAGCTCCGCCTCGATCTCGGCAATCGCCCCGGTCTTCTCGATCAATTCCGCCTCGATCTCGCTGATCCTGCCGGATTTTTGCGTCAGCTCCGCGCTCACGGCCTCGACCTCGGCGGCTTTCACCGCCAACTCCGCGCTCACGGCCTCGACCTCGGCGGCCTTCCCCTCCAGTTCCGCCTCCAGTTCGCCGATCGTCCCGGCCTTTTCCGCAAGCTCCGCCTCGATCCCGGCGATCTCCCCGGTCTTCTCGGTCAGCTCCGCCTTGATCCCGGTGATCTCGCCGGATTTCTGCGCAAGCTCCGCCTCGATCTCGGTGATCCTGCCGGTCTTCTCGGTCAACTCCGCCTCGATCCCGGTGATCTTGCCGGTCTTCTCGATCAGTTCGGCCGTCAGTTGCTCGACCTCGCCCTTCTTGGCCGTCAATTCGGCCGTGAGCTGGGCGGCTTCCTGTTCCTTCGTCCGAAGCCCGGCGGAGACCGCCTGAATCTCGGTTTCCTTCTGCTGCTTCGCGGCCTCGAGGTCGAACACCTGCACCTTCAGGTCCTCGATCTGCGTCTCGGCCTCCGAAAGCGACTCTCCCTTCGAGGCCGCCTCCGCGGTGGCCGCGGAAAGCGCGCCCTCCGTCTCGGCCAGCTTCGCGTTCAACTGGCCGAGCTCGCCCTCGAGCGCCTCCTTGTCCTGGGAAAGCTGTTCGACCTGGCCGGTCGCCTCGGCGAGCGCCTCTTCGAGCGTCATGTACTTTCCGCGCTCCTCTTCCAGTAGCGCGCTGGTACTCACAAGCTGCGCGGCCTTCTGCGTCTTCTCGTTGTTGACGATGACCACCGCCGCGATCGCCGCGACGAGCAGTACCAGCAAAACCGCCAGCCAAATCTTGTTCTTGCGCTCCATGAGACGGCCTCCTAACAGCTTCGTAAATGTGCATACATGTGGAATATAGCAAGATTATAACACATGTGTACCGGAATGACCAGTCCTCTTCCATGAAAATTCTCTTACATTTGCCCATTTGCCTGTTCCGCGCGGTCGACGGTCGCGCCGCCGAGGCAGCGCTCGCCGATATAGAACACCGCCGCCTGCCCCGGCGTGACCGCGCGCTGCGGGGCGGAGAACGAAAGCCGCGCGGCGCCGCCTTCGAGGACGAGCTCGCATTCCTGCAGCGGCTGCCGGTGGCGCAGCCTGACCCGGCAGGAGAGCGGCACGCCGTCCGGAACCGGGGGATGGCCGGCGAGCCAGTGGAGCTCCGACGCCTCCGCGCTTTTTGCGTACAACCGCGGGGAGTCCGCGCCCTGCTCGACGACGAGGCGGTTGCGCCCGAGGTCCTTCTCGACGACGAACCAGCGCCGCCCGTCGCCGGACGCGCCGATCCCGAGCCCGCGCCGCTGGCCGAGCGTGTAGTACAGGAGCCCGTCGTGCCTTCCCACGGGTTCGCCCTTCGATGTCACGATGTCGCCCGGCTGCGCGGGCAGGTAGCCCGCGAGAAACCGCTTGAAATTGCGCTCGCCGATGAAGCAGATGCCGGTCGAGTCCTTCTTCTCCGACACCGGCAGCCCCGCCGCCCGCGCGATCCCCCGCACCTCGCCCTTCACAAGCCCGCCGACCGGAAACAGCGCCTTCGACAGCGCGCGCTGCGGGATCATGTACAGGAAGTACGTCTGATCCTTGTTCTCGTCCGCCGACCTCAAGAGAGTGTATTCGTCCCCGTCGCGGCCGATGCGCGCGAAATGCCCGGTCGCGAGCCTGTCCGCGCCCAGCTTCTCCGCGAAGTCGAGGAACGCCGAGAACTTGATCTCGCGGTTGCACAGCACGTCCGGGTTCGGCGTGCGTCCCCTTCGGTACTCGTCTAGGAAGCGCCCGAACACGCGCTCGCGGTACTCCTTCGCGAAGTTGACCGCGTAGTACGGGATTTTGATCGCGTCGCAGACCCTGCGCACGTCCGACCAGTCCCTCTCCGACGCGCACACGCCCCCCTCGTCCTTCTCCTCCCAGTTGTTCATGAACACGCCGATCACGTCGTGCCCCTCGCGCTTTAGCAACAGCGCCGCGACGGACGAGTCGACGCCGCCGGACATGCCGACCACGATGCGCATTTCGATCCTCCTTTAAAAAAAGCGCCCGGAGGCGCTTTCGTTGTCAACGGGTGGGGGTGGGCGATACAGACGGCACCGGCGTCGGCGTCGCCTCGACGATGATGCTCGTCTGGCGCATGCCGATGATCTTCCATTTTCCCTCGGTCTTGACGAGCACGACCTCGTAGCGGCCGCCCTGCCACGGCGGGATGTTCGGGTCGACCTCGTTTCTGCGGCTGGAGAGCACCTTGCCGGTGATCGTCGGCACGCGCTCGAGCACCTTGCAGGTCGCGTAGCTGTCCCACGGCCACGCCCACAGGCTCTCGATCTCGAGCTTGTGCTCGAAGCCGGTGATCGAGTAGTCGACATACGGCGAATCCTGGTACGCCGTGTTCAGCGCGGGGTCGGCGTGCAGGAAATTCGCGTGGAAATAGCTGTTGAGCTCCTCCGCGTCCTCGTGGGTCAGGATGACGTCGACGCGCTTTTGCAGGCCGTCGCTGAGCACGATATAGACGTTGGCGGTGTTCATGCACATGAAGAACGCGCACAAGAGCACCGAAACCGCGATGGTAAACAGCAAGAGGCGCGAGGCGATGAACCACACCAGTCTACGAACGTATTTCACAGTCGGTTTCTCCCAAACAAATTTCAGTTGCCCTGCTCGAGCAGCGCCTGCATCCTCGCGACCATCTGCTCGTCCGTCAGCCGGAACTTGAACACGACGCGGCGGGAGGCGCTCCGGTTCTCGGCGCCGTCGGCGCCGTAGATCAGATTGCTGTACGAGCGGCCGTTCGCGGTCGCGATCTTCCTGAGGTGCTCGCGCACCTCGCCCGAGATGTGCGGATAGCCGTCCGCGAGCACGTAGCTTCCGACGTTGTACGCGCGCTGCTGCGAGAGCCGCAGGTTGTCGATGTAGCCGCCGACGGAGTCCGTGTGGCCCTCGATGATGATCTCCGCGACGTAGCCGCGGTATTCGTCGGAGAACAGCACGTCCAGATACACCGGCAAGAACGCGTCGATGCGCGCCTTGCCCTCGCGGGAGAGCTCGGATTCGCCGGTCGGGAACAGCACGTCGCTCTCGAGCGCGATCGCGCCGCTCGTCGGGTCGACGGTCGCCGAGATGTGCGCGCCCTTCAGCGCCTCGCTCAGGGACGCGATGATCCGCGTGCGCACGCCGACGAGCTGCTCGATCTGGCTCTGCTGCTCGTCGAGCTGCCCCTGTTGCGCCGAGAGCTGCGCCTGCTGGAGCAATATCTGCTGCTGCTGCTCGTCGAGCGTCGCAAGCGTCTGCTGAAGCTCGGCCGCCTGCTGATCGAGCTCGTCCTGCGTCAGCTCCGCGGCCCGCCGCGCCGCCTCGACGAGCAGCTGTTGAACCGCGAGGTCCTCCTGCGCGGCGGTCAGTTCCCTCTGCGCGGAGGTAAGCTCCGTCTGCGCGGAGGAGAGCGCCGTGTTCTTCTCGTCGAGCTGCGACTGCGCCGCCAGCAGCGCGGCCTCCTTCGCCTCGATGTCCTCCTCGGACAGCCTGAGCGCCGCCTCCATGATGGCCATATCGTGGAGCTTTTCGGCGTAGTCGTCGTACATCAGGAAATACTGGTAGAGCATGTAGAACAGCACGAGTATGACCACGAGCACCAGGGCGCTCATCAGGTCGGAAAAGCTCAGCCAGAAGCTGTTCTTGTCCACGTTCGTGCGGAAGGAGCCGGAGCGCCTGCGGATGCTTGAGGAGCGCATGGTGCCACCGCCCTACTGCCTGTAAAGGCGCGCGGCCGCTTCGCTCAGGGAGACCTCGGCCCTCTCCAGGGCCTGGGAGATGCGATCGATCTGATCGAGGAAATGGTCGGTCGCCTCCCCGACGGATTCGGGGAGCTGGCTGAGCGCGTCCGCGATGCCGGAGGACAGGTAGTCCACGCGCTTCGTGAACTCGGCCATGTAGTCGCGGAAGCTGTCGAGCGTGTCGGAGAGGTCGAGGCGCAGCTGTTCGCCGATCCTCTGCCGGTTGTTCTCGAGCAAGGCGCCCGTGGCTCGAATCTCGCCCGCGGCCTTCATGAGCCCCGCGGTCGACTCCCCGCTGATCTCGCTGAAGCGCTGGAGCATCGCCTTCTGCGACTCCTGCAGGGACAGCATCGACCGGCCGAGATCGCTGTGCAGCGCCGAAACGCTCTTCAGATACGAATTCTGCTGCCCGGCGACCAATTCCATCTTCTCGACGTTCGACGCGATCCTCAGATAGCTGTCGTCCGCGCGGGACTGCGTGTTTTTGAGGCTCTCCATGTAGCCCTCGAGCTTCCCGACCATGTCCTCGAGGTTCTTCTCGAGCTGCGCGGCGTTTTTGAGCACCTTTTCGGCGTTCTTCATGCCCTCCTGGACGATGGCCGTCGCCTCGATCTGGCTCTTGCAGGTGGAGTCGATGACGCCGGACAGGTTTTTGAACTGGCCCTCGAGCATCTCGTCCATGCGGTCGACAAACCGCCCGGCGACCTTGTCGATCAGCCGCATCTGCTGCTGCGTGTTGACGGCCATGAAGTTCTCGAGGCTCTCCTGAATCGGCGCGAGCGCCCCGGCCAGCGCGGTTTCAAACCGCTCCGAGAAGCCGCCGCCGATATCCTGCGCGATCGTCTGGATCAGGGACGTCTGCTCCTGCTGGTAGATCGCGATCTGCGTCATCGGGTCGACCGACAGAACGCCCGCGTACCGGCTCATCGCGCCGTAAAAGTCCTGCAGCGTGTGCTGCGTCGAGCCGCACATGAATCTGGTGATCAACGTAAAGCTGATCGAGCCGACGACGCCCCAGATCGACGTCATGAACGCGTAGCGCATGCCGGGAATCAGCGTGATGATCGAGTTCTGCACGGCTTCGGCGTCGTTCATGCTGAACCCGGTCAATCCCTCGGCCAGCCCCATCAAGGTGCCCAGAAACCCGAGCGACACCATCAGCCCCGGAATCGCCTCCGCGAACGATATGCGGCCCGGGCCGTAGATGACCGTGTCCTCGTTGATGTAATCCTCGACGTTCGAGGCGTTGTGATAGACGCCGTCGGCGAAGAAAAGGTTGTTCAGGTATTCGCTCCAGTGCGGAAACAGCCTGCCCTTGCCGAGAAACTTGTCCTCCTGCCAGGAGCGCTTGCCGCTCGCGCCCTTCTTGATCAGCCGGATTGCGCGCTTGAGCGTGCCCCGCGCGCGCGCGATGGGCATGATGCAGCGAAAAAAGCCCCACACAAAGAGCAGCACAATGACGGCGTAGACCAGCGCGTTGACCGCGCCGTCCGAGGCGTCGAAAGCCCACTTAAGTATGTTCATGATTTCCTCCCGCCATCGGCGCATGGTGGTAAAGATTGAAATTCACCTATCAGTATACCATCGGGCATGGGGCGAAAAAAGGCAGATGGCATGACTTAATCGTGACAAATGCCCGAAAATGCGGCTTTTCCGGAAAGAACGGCTACTTCCCGACACAGAAATTTCTGAATATCGCGTCGATCACATCCTCGGTCGCGTTCCGGCCGGTGATATCGGAGAGCAGCTTCTCGGCGAGCCAGAGGTCGTCCGCGGCCTGATCGACGGCGATTCCGTCTTTGAGCGCCCTCTCGCAGGCGCGCAGGTGATCCGCCGCCCTCTTCGCGAGCTCTATGTGGCGCTTCGCGGTGAATAGCCCCTCCTCCCCGGACGGGCCGAGCTTTTTGTGAATCGCGGCGGTCAGTTGCCTGACGCCCGCGCCGCTCTTCGCCGAAAGCTTGACGCGCTCCCGGTTCGGGAGGCTCGACTCGCCGAGCTTTGCGGGCAAATCGGCCTTGTTGAGGCAGAGGATGTAGCGCTCGTCCGCGTCCCTGAGAAGCGCCCGGTCGTCCTCGGTCAGCGGCTCGCTCAGATCGAGCACGAGCAGCACGACGTCCGAGCGGGTCAAAGCCCCCCTCGCGCGGCGCACGCCGAGTATCTCAATCTTGTCGCCGGTCTCGCGGATGCCCGCGGTGTCGGAGAGTTCGACGTATAGCCCGTCGATCTCGACGCGCTCGGTCAGCACGTCCCGGGTCGTTCCGGGGATGTCGGTCACGATCGCGCGCTCGTGCCGGACCAGCGCGTTCAGAAGCGACGACTTCCCGACGTTCGGCCTGCCCGCGATCACGACGGACGCGCCCTCCCGGAGGATGCGCGCCGCGCGGGGGTCGAGCTTTTCCTCGATCTCCGCGGCCATCTCCGAAATCGCCTCGCACACCGCGCCGGCGACGAGCGGTTCGTCCATCTCCTCCGGGAAATCCGCCGCGGCCTCGACCGTCGAGAGCACGTCCGTCAGCCGCTTCGAGAGGTCGTCGACGAAGCTCGACACGCCGCCGCCCAGCTGCCTGAGCGACGCGCGCCGGGCCGCCTCGCCGCGCGCGCCGATCAGCTGCATCACGGCCTCGGCGCGGCTCAGGTCGATCCGGCCGTTCAGAAACGCGCGCTTCGTGAACTCGCCGGGCTCGGCCATCTGCGCGCCGCACTGCAGCACGCGGTTCAGAATCGCCGCCGAGCACGCGGTTCCGCCGTGGCAGTGAAGCTCCAGCACGTCCTCGCGCGTGTACGAATTCGGCGCGATCATGATGACCGCCATGACCTCGTCGACGATCTCGCCGCTCTCGGAAACGACGTGGCCGTGGTACATCCGGTGGGACTCGTACTCCGCCTCGACGATGGACGGGCGGAACACGCTGCGCAGTATATGGCGCGCGAGCTTTCCGCTGGCGCGCACGATGGCGATGCCGCCCTCCCCCTGCGCGGTGGCAACGGCGGCAATCGTCGCTCTCTGTCGGCGCACCGGTCAGTAAGCCGTGCGCACCGGGAGCACCAGATGCACGTAGTCGCCGTCGCCGACGGGGGAGAGCACGCAGGGGCTCAGGCTTCCGGTGAAGTTCATCTCCACCTCCTCCGCGTCGATCGCGCGCACGACGTCCGTCATGTACCGGACGTTGAACGCGATCGCGAGCTCGCTCCCGTCGATTGCGACCTCCATCTCCTCGTGCGCGTCGCCCATCTGGGAGTTCGACTCGATTTCCAGCAGGCCGTCGTGCAGGTAGAAGCGGATCAGGTTGTTGCTGCCCTCCCTCGCGAGCAGCGCGGCGCGGTCGATCGAGCGCCGGAGCGCCTCGAGGTTCGCGGTCGCGCGCATTGTGAACGACGTCGGGAGTATGCGGCGGTAGTTGATGTACTCGCCGTCCACGAGCATCACGTATACGTCGGTCTTCTCAAGCCGTATCTGCAATTTGTTTCCATTGAAGTTCAGGGTCGCGAACGCGTCCTCGTCGCCGCTCAGCAGCTTTCCGATGTCGCCGACCGCGCGGCCGGGGATGATCGCGGACACGTTTTCGAGCACGTCCGAGCACTTCGCGCGCTTGTAGGCCATGCGGAAGCCGTCGAGTGCGACCATCGTCACGTCCCCGCCGGCGATCTCGAGCAGGCAGCCGGTCAGCACCTCGCGCGCGTCGTCGGAGGCGATCGCGAACTCGGTCTTCTGGATCATATCCCGGAGCATGTCCTGCGGAAGCGTGATCTCGCAGTCGCCGTCGATCTTCGGAAGCGACGGGTAGAGGTCGGGGTCCTGCCCGGCGACGTTCAGCCGCGACGCGCCCGAGGTCAGCGTGAACAGGAAGCGGTCGCTCATCTTCACCTCGGTCGCGTCCGTCGGGAGCCTGCGCACGATCTCGCTGAACAGCTTTCCGGGCAGCACGCCGCGGCCGGGCTCGCGCACGTCGCAGTCGACGCGCGTCGTGATCGTCAGCCGCTCGTCCGACGCCGTGAGCTGTATCCGCCCGCTCTGGGCCTCCAGCAGCACGCCTTCGAGGATCGGGTTCGTCGTCCTTGCCGTCAGGGCGCGCGTTACAATTTGAAGCCCTTCCATCAGGGCGGGGGTTGGGCAGGTGAAGCGCATATTTCTCCCTCCGAATGTCATTTATATATATAAGGAGTACCGACGTAGTAGTAGGGCGGTGGATACTGTGGAAAACCGCGAAAAAGCCCGGCCGCGCCTCGCAATACTGTCAACAGCGCGTGTCGAAAACCTGTTGGCCGAACGACGGGTTATCCACATGTCAGCGCCGCTTCGCGAACTCGAGCAGCTCCTCGACGGTCTTGCGGAACTTGATGTCCGTCTTCATCGTGCCCGCGATCTTGTCGCAGGCATGCATGACCGTCGAATGATCGCGCTTGAACACGCGGCCGATCGCCGTCGTCGACATCGGCGTCAGCGCCCGAAGCATGTACATAGACACCTGCCTCGGCAAGGCCACCTCGCGGCTCCTCCGCTTTCCGGTCACCTCTTCCTCGCCGACGCAGAAGTGCGAGGAGACGAGCTGTATGACCGCCTCCGCGGTGATCTTGCGCGCCTCCCGGGTCGACAGCAGCGACGAGAGCGTCTCGCGCGCCATCTCGAGCGCGATCGGCTTTTTCATCAGCTGCGACTGCGCGTTGACGCGGATCAGCGCGCCCTCGAGCTCGCGGATGTTCGACTCGACGCGCTCGGCGATGTACTGGAGCACCTCGATCGGCGTGTCGATATTCTCCTCGTCCGACTTTTTGCGGAGGATCGCGACCCTCGTGTCGAAGTCCGGCTTCTGGATGTCGACCGTCAGCCCCCACTCGAACCGCGAGCGCATGCGATCTTCGATCGCCGAGATGTCCTTGGGAGGGCGGTCGGACGAGAGGATGATCTGCTTTCCCTTCGTGTGCAGCTCGTTGAACGTGTGGAAAAACTCCTCCTGCGTCGTCGTGCTCTTCGAGAGAAACTGTATGTCGTCGACCAATAGGACGTCGACGTTGCGCATTTTGTTGCGAAGCTCCGCTGTTCCCTTTTTTTTGACGATCGCGTCGATCAATTCGTTCGTGAACGTCTCGGAAGTGATGAACAGCACGTTCTTCTGCGGGTCGTCCGCGTGGATGAAGTTGCCGATGGCGTTCATCAGGTGCGTCTTCCCGAGGCCGACGCCGCCGTAGATGAACAGCGGGTTGTAGGCGTCGCCCGGCTGCTCGGCGACCGCGAGCGCCGCCGCGTGCGCGAAGCTGTTCGACGCGCCCACGACGAAGTTGTCGAACGTATAGCGCGGGTTCAGCATCGTCGAGGAAATCTCCCTGACCTGCCGCTCGAGCTCCTCGCGCGTGTAGATCTCTATGTCGTAGACCCTGCCGAAGGTCGCGCCGAACACGTTCGACATGATCGTCACGTACCGCTGGCGCAGGTTGTTGACGATCATCGAGTTGTCCGCCTCGATGATGAGCGCGTCCTGCCGGACGGCGTTCAGTCGAAGCGTCTCAAACCACGTCGCGAAGCTCGTGGGATTCAGGTCGTTTTTGAACATGTTCATCGCCTTGTCCCATGCGGCGAGGTGGTCCTTGGTGTACTGCATCGACTTCCTCCGGCAAAGTTATCCACATTTTATGCACAGGTGTGGAAATTATGACAATAACTAGGAATTTCATTGTATCAGACCTCGCGGCAAAGCGCAAGATGCCCCGAAGATTTTCCTGTTGATAAAGCTGTTGACAACCGGTGGATAGCGTGCGGAAAATGTGTTCACAATATGACAGAAATCCAACGCTTTTTGTCGCGGCGCCGGATTGGTTGAAAAAGGGTCGAACAGGGGGTATAATCTAAAATGCTATCATATGGCAATGCGCACGCGGAGGGAAATATGGCAAAAAAGAAGGCGCCCGAAATCAAAAAACCGTCTGGAGCGCCGCCGGCGATCCTGTCGGCTTTGTGCTTCGTCCTCGCGCTTTCGTCGGTGTTCGCGCTGATCGCGTCGAACTGGATGCCGAAGTTTGCAGGCGTCGGCGCGGTTCTCAGGGGGCTCGGCGGCGGCCTGCGCTTTTTGCTTCCGGCGCTGTTCGTGTGGCTGGGCGTGCTGTTCGCGAACGCCGCGCGCGGCCGGCGGATCGCCTTCTGGAAGGTGTCTTTCAACGCGCTGTTCGTGCTCTTCCTCTTCTCGGCGGTGCACATGTTCTCCGCCGACTACATAAACGAGCACGGCCACTATGTCGAAGCCGTGCTCGGCTACGGCGATTTCCTGAACAAATCGTACATGCACGGCATCGGCGGCGGCGCGGCCGGCGCGGTGTTCGGCGGCTTCCTGTACCTGAACCTCGGCGTGTGGGGAGGGTTTCTCGTCTCGCTCACGCTCGCGGTGCTGTGCCTCGCGGCGACCGGCAGCCTCGGGAAGTGGCTGCGCAGGATGAAGGAGCGCTCCGAGCGGCTCCGGGCGGAGCGGGAGGAGCAGGAGAAGAGCCGCGCCGTGCGCGAGGCCGACCGGAATTTCGAGCTCGACCGCCGCACGATGCTCAAGCCCGAGCAGTTGATGACGCCGCGCGCCCCGCAGAGGAGGCCGCACGCGGCGGCGTCGCCGATCGAGAGCGCCGCGTCGGGGGCCGGGCAGGAAATTCCCCGGAAACCCGCGCCGCCCTCGAAGCGCGTCCCGACGAAGCCGAGAATCTACAATGAAACGGTCGACAAAGAACCGGCGGTGCCGGTCCCGCCGGTTCCGCCGGCATACGGCCCGGTGATCCGCCCGTCGATGCCGGTCGCCCCGATATTGCACGAGCCGTTCAAGCCGGCGAGGCCCGGGCGCGTCGTCAAGAAGCCCCCGGAGGGCGACCTGACGATCGAGCCGGACGAGTACGAGCTGCCCGACGAGGACGCCGCGCCGTTCGACGTGCCCGCCTCGAAGAAGCGCAAGCCGCTGCCGAAGTTCAAAAAATGCGAGCCGGCGGAGGAGGCGCTCTACAACTACCCGCCGATCGACCTGCTTTCCCACGGGCAGGCGCCGGACAAGAACGAGAGCGACCAGTCCGACCTCGAAAAGGCGGGGCTGCTCGCGGAGACGCTCCGGAACTTCGGCATCGACACGAAGCTGACCGGCATCGCGCACGGCCCGGCGGTCACGCGCTTCGAACTGCAGCCCGCGCCGGGCGTGAAGGTAAGCCGCATCACGGCGCTCTCGGACGACATCGCGCTGAACCTCGCCGCCGAGCGCGTGCGCATCGAGGCGCCGATCCCCGGCAAGGCCGCCGTCGGCGTCGAGATCCCCAACGACAAGGTCGAAACCGTCGCGCTGCGCGACGTATTGGAAAGCGCGGACGCGCGCAGGCACGCGTCGCGCGTCGCGGTCGGGCTCGGAAAGGACAACTCCGGCCGCTACATCGTCGCCGACATCGCGAAGATGCCGCACGTCTTGATCGCCGGGCAGACCGGCTCCGGAAAGTCGGTGTGCATCAACTCGATCATCGTGTCGATCCTCTACCGCGCGACGCCGGACGAGGTGAAGCTGATCCTGATCGACCCGAAGGTCGTCGAGCTCTCGGTCTACAACGGCATACCGCACCTGATCGCGCCGGTCGTGACCGACCCGAAGAAGGCCGCGAGCGCGCTCGACTGGGCGGTCGCGGAGATGGGCACGCGCTACAAGCGGTTCGCCGAGCGCGGCGCGCGCGACATCCGCGGCTACAACAAGGCGCTCGAGGACGGCGAAAAGCCGATGTCGCAGATCGTGATCATCATCGACGAATTGGCCGACCTGATGATGATCGCTCCGGGCGAGGTCGAGGACAGCGTCTGCCGCCTCGCGCAGCTCGCGCGCGCGGCGGGCATGCACCTCGTGATCGCGACGCAGCGGCCGTCCGTCAACGTCATCACCGGCATCATCAAGGCGAACATCCCGACGCGCATCGCGTTCTCGGTCGCCTCGCAGGTGGATTCCCGCACGATGATCGACCACGGCGGCGCGGAAAAATTGCTCGGAAACGGCGACATGCTGTTCGTGCCGTCCGGCATCAACAAGCCGATGCGCGTGCAGGGCTCGTGGGTCAGCGACCAGGAGGTCAACGCCGTGACCCAGTACATCAAGGAGCGGCACGAGTCGACCTACGACGAGGACGTCGTCGAGCGGATCAACCAATCGGTCATGTCCGACGCCGAGAAGGAGGAGATGAACGACGAGTACGACCCGCGGCTGCCGGAGGCGGTCGACATCGTGCTCGAGGCGGGGCAGGCGTCGATCTCGATGCTGCAGCGGCGCATGCGCGTCGGCTACGCGCGCGCGGGCAGGCTCATCGACGAGATGGCGCTGCGCGGCATCGTCTCCGAGGCCGACGGCGCAAAGCCGCGCACCGTCAACATCTCGCGGGATCAGTTTCAACAGATGTTTGAGGAAGAGGAAGAATGAAAAAGGTGGGCATGGTGTCGCTCGGCTGCGCGAAAAACCGCGTCGACAGCGAAGTCCTGCTGGGAATGCTGAAGGAAAAGGGCTACGATTTCGTCGCCGACCCCGCGGACGCGGAGATCATATTCGTCAATACCTGCGGGTTCATCGGCCCCGCGAAGGAGGAGTCGATCGACGCGGTGTTCGAGATGGCGCGGTTCAAGGAGATGGGCAGGCTCGAAAAGCTGTTCGTCACCGGCTGCCTCGTCGAGCGCTACGCGGACGAGCTGTACAGGGAGATGCCCGAGGTCGACGGCTTCATGGGGGTTTCGGACTACGCGCGCATCTTCGACATGCTGAGGGACGCCGAGGGCGGGGAGCGGCCGAAATACGTGCGCGACGGCGAGCGGTTTCTGAACGCGCCGCGGCTCTTGACGACGCCTAACTACACCGCCTACGTCAAGATCTCCGACGGCTGCGACAACCGCTGCAGCTACTGCGCGATCCCGCTGATCCGCGGCGCGTACCGGTCGCGGCCGTTCGGCGACATCGTCGGCGAGTGCCGGTCGCTGGCTATGCGGGGCGTGACCGAGCTGGTCCTGATCGCGCAGGACACGTCTCGCTACGGCACGGACTTCCCGGAGGGGACGCGGCTCTTGCCGGAGCTCCTCAAGGCCGTGTCGGAGATCGACGGCGTACACTGGGTGCGCGTGCTCTACTGCTACCCGGACACCGCGGACGACAATCTGCTCGACGCGATCGTCGGCACGCCGAAGGTCGTCCCGTACCTGGACCTTCCGATGCAGCACATCGACGGCGAGATGCTGAAGAAGATGAACCGGCGCGGCTCGGCTTCGTGGCTCCGGGACCGCGTGGCGGCGTGCAAAGAGCGCGGCATCACGCTCAGGACGACGATGATCGTCGGCTTCCCCGGCGAGACGGATCGGCAGTTTCGGGCGCTGACCGACTTCGTCCGGGAGGCGCGGTTCGACCGGCTCGGCGCGTTCGCGTACTCCCCGGAGGAGGGAACGGCCGGCGCCGACATGCCCGGCCAGATTCCGGAGGAGGTCAAGCAAAAGCGGCTCGACGAGCTGATGATGCTCCAGCAGCGGATTTCGCGCGAGAACAACGAAGCGCGCGCAGGCATTGCCTGCGAGGTGCTCTGCGAGGGCTTTGAGGATGGGCTGTACTACGGCCGCTCCGAGCGCGAGGCCCCGGAGAGCGACGGGGTGATCCGCTTTTCGTCCGGGAAACCCGTCCGGCCCGGCGAATACGTGAAGGTGTTGCTGACCGGGGCGGACGCCTACGACCTGTTCGGGGAGGTGGAAGCATGAATTTGCCGAACAGACTGACGCTTCTGCGCGTTTTGATGATCCCGATTTTCGCCGTGATCGCGGCGTTCCCCTCGTTCTGGACGCAGTTCGCGGCCGCGTGGGTGTTTGGGCTCGCGTGCCTGACCGACCTGCTCGATGGCCACATCGCCCGCACCCGCAATCTCGTGACGAACTTCGGCAAGTTCGTCGACCCGATCGCGGACAAGCTGCTGGTCATGTCGGCGTTCGTCGTGCTCGTCGGCGACGGCCGCATGCCCGCGTGGGTGTGCATATTGCTGCTCGCGCGCGAATTCGCGATCAGCGGCTTCCGGCTCGTCTGCGCGGACGGCGGCAAGGTGATCGCCGCGGGGCTGCTCGGAAAGATCAAGACCGTCACGCAGATGGTGGCGGTTCTGATGCTGCTCGTGCTCGTGCCGCTTCGGGGCGCGCCGCTTCTCGGGCGGTTCGGCGTGGTGCTCTCGCAGATCGCGATGTACGTCTCGCTGTTTTTCACGATCTGGAGCGGCGCGGACTACATCGCGAAGAATTACGCGTTCATCAGGGAGAAGTAGCTCATCCCGCGCGCCTGGCGAGCTCCCCGGCGCTCCCGCCGCCGAGTAAATCGGCGATTGCCCTATAGTATATACCGGTTCAAAAACGGAATCTTCGAGAGGCAATACGACGCGCCGAACGACAGCGCGATCGCCATGATGGAAAACAGCGGCGCGTAGAGCGCGGGATGGATGCCGAGCGCCTCGAAGCCGAGGTGGTGGAACAGTATCAGCGAAAAATCGTGGACGAGGTACGCGCCGAAGGAGAGCTTCGAGATCATGCCGAACGCCCGGACGGCGCGCTCGGAGGGGATGCGGTCTCTGTACCGGCGCATGGCGAACAGGAACACGGAGGCCGCGTAAAGCGCCGTCGTGGGCAGCGCGCGGTAGTGAAGCGCCTCCGTCAGGCCGCCCTTCTTCACGGAGAGAAGATGTGTGCCCACGACGCTGACGGCCAGGGAGAACGCGCCCAGAACGTATATCGCGCGCACGGCGCGACGGGGGACAGGGTAGCTCACGAGGTAGTGGCCCAGGATGAAATACCCCGCGTAACCCATGACCGTGTAGGGCATCAGCGCGCCCCGGAACCACGAGACCCACGGCGCGAGCCTGTTCGGGATCGCGAGCAGGTTCAGCCCCAGCTCAAACGCGAACCACAGCGCGAGGAAATACTCCGCGGCGCGCCTCGATTTGCAGATGGCGCGCAAAATCGGGGAGGCGATGTACAGCCCGACGATCATGTAGAGGAACCACAGGTGATAGTGCCCCCGGACGGCGGTCTTGACCAATTTCGCGAAGAAGGCGGCGTCGACCGGGCGATGCCCGGCGCAGGTCGTGTAAACCGCGTAGAGCGTCGACCAGAACGCCAGCGCGGCGACGAGGCGCAGGATTTTTTGGAACAGCTTTTTGGGGGGATAGTCGCGGCGCTCGTCGAGCATAAACGCGCCGGAGATCATCAGGAGCACGGGCACGGCGAAGCGGCAGAGCGCCTGCACCGCGTTGAGCAGGTTCCATTCCGGCGTGCCGACCGGGAGGACGTGAAATTTCCTCCAGCTTGCGTGCGTGACGATCACGGCGAGAATGCTCAGAACCCTGAGCAGATCGAAGTAGAAGACCCGTCCGTCCGGCCGCCGTTCCTCTGACATGGGGATTTCCCTCATTTCGGCAATTTCTTTTGTGGATGAAACCAGTATAGCACACGGGGAATTCCCGGACAAGGGGAACGGGCGGCGGAGGGTTAAAAGCCCCCCCGCGCCGAAACGCGGGGGGAGCGCATGGGACGGGTCAGCGGAGCTTCACGCCGCAGACCGGCTCGCCGGAAATGCCGATGTAGCCGGATGCGCCGTCCTTTGACACCCACGCGAGGCCCTCGTAAAAGGGCGCCGCGCTGTCCCACTGCGGCTCGCTCAGGACGTTGCCGCGCGCGTCGATGAAGCCCCATTTGCCGTCCTTTTGCACCATCGCAACCCCTTCGGAAAAGCCCGACGCAAAGTCCCATTGCGGCTCGACGACGACGTTGCCCCGCGCGTCGACAAAGCCGTATTTGCCGTCCCTTGCCACCATCGCAAGCCTTTCGGAGAAGAGGTAGGCGACGTCCCATTGCGGCTCGATGGCGACGTTGCCGCGGCTGTCGACGTAGCCCCACTTGCCGTCCCTTTGCACCGCCGCCAGCCCGTCGGCGAAGAATCCCGCGTCGTCCCATCCGGGCTCGACGACGACGCTTCCCGCTTCGTCGACGAAGCCCCATTTGCCGCCCGTCCGCACCGCCGCCAGCCCTTCGTAAAAGGGCCACACGGCGTCCCACTCCGCCGCGTGCAGCGTGTACCCGCTTCTGGAAAGCAGCCCGATCCTGCCGTCCTCCTCAAAAAACGCCACGTCGCCCTGGTATGCCCAGATGTAGTCGAGCGCCACCATCGCCTGCGCGGCACCCCCCGCGCACGAAAGAATCACCGCGACCGTCAGAGCCAACAAAAGCCCTCTGCGCATGGTTATCCCTCCAAAATCTGGAAATCCCAAGCGCAGTATACACCCATCTTTTCCAAAACACAACAAAAAACGCGCCGCGCGGGCGCGCTTTCCGTTCGCAAATCCCCCTACTCCTCCCCGCCCTCCGCGCAGGAGCAGTTGTCCCCCTCGTCCTCCTCCTCGGCTTCGGCGCGGGCGACGCAGACGACCTTGCAGTTCTCCTGCACGCGCATGATGCGCACGCCCTGGGTGTTGCGCCCGAGCGTCGAGACGGCGCTGACGGGGGTGCGGATGACGGTACCGTCGTCGGTGATGATCAGTATGTCCTCTTCCTCGGAGACGAGAAGCTGCCCGGCGAGCAGGCCGTTCCGGTCGGTCAGGTTCATCGCCTTGATGCCCTTGCCGCCACGGCTCTGCACGCGGTACTCGTCGATCTCGGTGCGCTTGCCGTAGCCGAGCTCGGTGATCGAGAGCACCTGCGCGCCGTCCTCGACGATCGACATCGCGACGACCTCGTCGCCCTCGCCCTCATCGAGGTCGCCCTCATCGAGGTCGCCCTCGTCGAGGTCGATCGACTTGACGCCCATCGCGGCGCGCCCGATCGGGCGCATGTCGGTCTCCCGGAAGCGGATCGCCATGCCGCGCCGGGTGCCGAGCAGCACGTCGCGCGTGCCGTCGGTCAGCGCGACGCCGATCAGGTCGTCGTCCTCGCGCAATACGATCGCGATCAGCCCCGAGCGGCGGAGGTTCACGAACTCCGAGAGCTCCGTGCGCTTGATCGTTCCCTTCCGGGTCGCCATGACGAGGTAGTGCCCGGCGACCTTCTCGGCGGGCACCGGCAGCATCGCCTGCACCTTCTCGCCGCCCTCGAGCTGCAGAAGGTTTACGATCGCCGTGCCGCGCGCGGTGCGGCCCGCCTCCGGAATCTCGTAGCAGTAGAGCTGGTACACGCGCCCGCGGTTCGTGAAGAACATGATCGGGTCGTGCGTCGAGGTGACGTAGAGCTGCTCGACGAAGTCCTCCTCGCGCGTCGTCGCGCCGATGATGCCGCGCCCGCCCCTTCGCTGCGCGCGGTAGGTGGTCTTCGGCAGGCGCTTGACGTAGCCGTAGTGCGTCAGCGTGATGACCATGTCCTCCTCCTGAATGAGGTCGAGCATGTCGATCTCGCCGTCGAGCGCGGAAATCTCGGTCCTGCGGCCGTCGGAAAAGCGCTGCCGGATCTCGAGGATTTCGCTCTTCACGATGTCGAGCACCATGCGCTCGTCCGCGAGCACCTGCCGATAGTGGGCGATCATTTTTTGCAGCTCCGCGAACTCCTCCTCGACCTTTTCGCGCTCGAGGCCGGTCAGCCGCGCGAGCCGCATGTCGAGGATCGCCTGCGCCTGCTTTTCCGTAAGCCCGAACTTCTCCATCAGCCCGGCCTTCGCCTCGGGGATCGTCCTGGACGCCCGCAGGAGCGCGATGACCTCGTCGATGTGGTCGAGCGCGATCAGCAGGCCCTCGAGGATGTGGCTCCTCGCCTCGGCCTTGTCGAGCTCGTAGCGCGTGCGGCGGCGGATGACGTCCTGCTGGTGCTGCAGGTAGTGGAAAATCGCCTGCTTGAGCGAGAGGATCTTCGGCTCGCCGTCGACCAGCGCCAGCATGATCGCGCCGAAGGTGTCCTGCAGCTGCGTGTGCTTGTAGAGGTAGTTCAAGACGACGTTCGCGTTGACGTCGCGCTTGAGCTCGATGACCATGCGCATGCCGCTGCGGTCGGATTCGTCGCGTATGTCGGAGATGCCCTCGACGCGCTTCTCGTGCACCAGCTCCGCGATCTTCTCGATCAGGCGCGCCTTGTTGACCATGTAGGGGATCTCGGTGACGACGATGCGCTGGCGGTTGCCGGCCATCTCCTCGATCTCGCTCTTCGCGCGCACGACGATGCGGCCGCGGCCCTCGTGGTACGCGTCGTAGATGCCGCGCCGGCCGAGGATCACGCCGCCGGTCGGGAAGTCCGGCCCCTTGACGAACTGCATCAATTCGTCGATCGAGCAGTCCGGGT
>JAAYZL010000340.1 GCA_012514855.1 Clostridiales bacterium | reverse complement strand
CCTCGCTGTGCTCGGCGGCGACGGCGCTTCTGTTCCTCGAGCGCGACCCCGACCGGCTCTCCGCCTCGCTGCGCGTGCTGCTCCGGATGCTCGACGCGACCTACGCCTGCGCCGAATCCCTGCTCGCGCCGCTCCCGGACCGGCTCCGGGACGCGACGGCGATCGCGGACTTCGCGCTGCTTTTGAAGCGCCTGACCGCCGGCGCCGTGGACTTCACGCGCGACGTGCCCTATGCCTCGTGGCTCGACGAACTGCTGTTTTCGCACATCACGGACGAGTGGTTCGCGAACTGCGCCGGGGATTCGATCAGGCCGGGGCTCTCCGGGCAGGCGCTCTTCCGGCTCGGCAGGCTCGCGGGCGACGGCGCGCTGCGCTCCCTCGGCGCGGCGCTGCACCGCGCGCGCCAGATTCCGTCGCCGACCGTCGCCGGCAGGCTGTTCGACCCCTCGCACCTCGACGCGCTCGAGGCCGAGCTCTCCCCCGCGCCCCGGCTCAAAAACGCCGCGCTCGAGGACGGGCGCGTGCTGATTTCGCGCGGCGCGGGCTTCGCGCTCTCCATGACCAGCGGCGGAAACCGCGGAAACGTCGGCGACATCTCGGTCTTTCTCGACAACGTGCCGGTGCTGACCTCCGGCAACCTGCCGCTCCCGCAGCTTCCGAAGCCCGCGTTCGCGCCCGCGCCGGACTGGGACTTCTCCGAGCCGGAGCGCGCGATCATGGGCGTCGACGTGACGCCCGCCTATCCCGCGGAAATGCGCGTGCGCGCGCACCAGCGGACGCTCGTGCTGTCCCGGCAGGAGTACGGCGCGCAGCTCGTCGACGTGTTCGACCTCGCGCAGCCGCGCGACATCCGCTACCAGTTTCACACACCCCTCCGCCCGGAGTTCTTCGAGGGCGGCGCGCGGCTCGGGCCGATGCTGCTCAACTGGGAGGGCCGGCCGGAGACGGACGCGCGCAGGCTCGCCGGGGACGCCGACTTCCCCGACGGCCAGTGGGAGCTGACGCTTCTCTACCCCGGCGCCGCCCAGCGCGCGATGTACACGTTCTTCATGCGCCACGCGTAGGCAATCACTGCTTGCCCGTCTTACAGCCGCAGAAACAGCAGGGTTAAATACGCCGCGTACAGGAGGATCAGCAATCCCCCCTGGCAGCGGCAGAGCCTCTTTCCGAACACCGCCGGAAGCGCCGCGACCGCGGCGATGACCGCGAGCGCCGGCAGGTCGAGCGTGCGCGCCTGCCCGGAAATCGCGAGCGGCTTTCCGGAGAACAGCGCGCAGAGGGGCAGTATCAGCGTCAGGTCGATCACGTTCGCGCCGAGTATATTGCCGATCGACAGAGCCGCCTCCCTGCGCCTGAGCGCCGCGACCGTCGTCGCGAGCTCCGGGAGCGCGGTTCCGACGCCCAACAGCGCGACGCCGATCACCGACTCCGGGACGCCGAGCGCCGCCGCGATCACGATGCCCTGATCGACCATCAGCTGCGCGCCGACCGCGATGCCCGCGGCCCCCAAGAGGAACTTCCCTGCGTTCCCGAGCGCCGCCTTCCGTCCGGGGAAGGGCGCTCTCTTCATGCGCGCCCGTCCCTCGCGCCCGGTGTGGACGCTCTCGAAGGCGAACGCGGCGAACAGCATCATGAGCAGCAGTGACGGCGCGAGCCCGAGCGTCCCCATGCCGCCGAACGCCGTGAGCACCGCGGCGGCGGCGAGCATCATGACCGCCTTCGCGGCGAACACGCGCCTTCCGAGCACCGCGGGCGAGCACAGGATCGAGATGCCCATGATCAGCCCCGTGTTGACCGTCACCGAGCCGATCGCGTTTCCGACGGCCATGTCGACCGCCCCCTCGAGCGCCGAAAACAGCGACACGAGTATCTCCGGCAGCGTCGTCGCGAGGCTCACGACGGTCGCGCCGACGACGAACTTCGGGATGCCCAGCACCTCGGCCGTCCACGCCGCCGCCTCCACGAACAGGTCGCCGCCGCGGACGACGAGGAACAGCCCCGCCAGAAACAGCACAACCGGCAACAGCAAGCGCCCACCTCCTGCCTGTACAGACAGTTTACGAGAGCGCGGGCAAAAAAGAAGGCGGCCCCTCGAACTTCGAGGGGCCGTCGCTTTCCGTTACGCCTTGCCGTTGCAGCCGAGCACCTCGACGATCTTGTGCTTGACCATCTTCCTGATGTTGTCGCGCGCGGGCTTGAGGTACTGGCGCGGGTCGAAGTGGTCCGGATGCTCGTTGAAATACTGGCGGATCGAGCCGGTCATCGCAAGCCGCAGGTCGGAGTCGATGTTGATCTTGCAGACGGCCGAGCGCGCGGCCTGCCTGAGCATCTCCTCGGGGATGCCGATGGCGTCGGGCATTTTTCCGCCGTTCTCGTT
>JAAYZL010000339.1 GCA_012514855.1 Clostridiales bacterium | reverse complement strand
TCCTATTATAAGGAGCTGATCGGCGGCGGCGTGCACATCTACGAGTACACCGGCGGCTTCAACCACGCCAAGACCTTCGTCTCCGACGACTGCGTGGCCACCGTCGGCACCGTCAACATGGACTACCGCAGCCTCTACCTGCACTTCGAGTGCGGCGCGTGCCTCTACGGGGGCGAGGCCGTGCTCGACGTGAAGCGCGATTTCCTGGAGACGCTCTCCGGCTGCCGGCGGATCGGCCCGGACGACCTCAGGGCCGGATGGCTTAAGCGCCTCGTCCGCGAGGTGCTCCGGATTTTTGCGCCGCTGATGTGATTATTCGCCCATCATCTCCGCAAAGTCGTGGATCAGCCCGTCGGAGAGCTTTGCCGCCTCCTCGAGCCGGTGCGTCGCTTGGTCGTACACGCAAAAGACGCGCATCCCCGCGCGCCGCGCGCCCGACACGCCCTCGTACACGTCCTCAAACACCGCGCATTCTTCCGGCGGCACGCCCAGCCGCTCGGCGGCGAGCAGATAGATTCTGCCCGTCCGCTTGCCGCCGCCGCCCGCGTCCGAGGTCGACAGCAATTGGTCGAACAGCCCGAGCACGCCGTTGCTCTCAAGGCACGGCACGAACAGCCTCGGCGGCATCGCCGTCGCCGCCGCGAGCTTCACCCCTTCCGACTTCAGTCGGTTTAAATAGCGCGCGGCGTTCGGCTTCAGCTTCACGCTCTCGCGGTACTCGCGCTCGGCGAGCTTTGTCCACTCCTCGACGATCTCCTCCCACGTCTCCGGGAGGCCGTAGCGCTTCTTCGTGTACAGCGCGCTCTCGCGGTAGCTCATGCCCGCGATCGCCTTGGCGTACCCCTCCGGTGTCTTCAGGCCGCGCGCTTCGAAAAACAGGTCGTCCACCAGTTCCCAGACGTACATGCTGTCCAACAGCGTCCCGTCCAGGTCGAAGATCGCCGCGCGAAACGTCGGTCGACTGTGCATGCTTTTTCCCCTTTCCGACTTTGGTCTTTTTAGACAAAATTGCGACTGAACCGACCGGAGTCTCCATTCTTCTGCAGAAAGTCCAGCATTTCCGCAAGCCTTGCCTCCCAGAATTCCCAGTTGTGCCTTCCGGGATACTCCCGGTAGGTATACGAAAACGGGTTCCCCGGAAACGCCTCGAAGAAATCCCGCGTCATCCGCGCGTTGCGAAGCAGCGAATCCTCGGTTCCGCACGCGTGGTAGATTCTGGGCGCGCGCGCGACCCCGGCCGCGACCCCCGTCGCGATGTCCCCGCAGCGCCTGAGCAGTTCCGCCTCCGCGGGCTCGGGGCCGTCCGCGCCGTAGGCCCAAAAGTAGCGCCTTTCGCGCAAAGTCCCCGGCTCCGGCTCGTGGAAGCGGCGGTTCGTGTACCCGGCGGACAGGCAGCCGACCGCCGCGAACCGGTCGGGCCGGTGGATCGCGATCTTCAGCGCGCCCATGCCGCCCATCGAAAGCCCCGCGATGAAGTTGTCCTCCCGCGCGCGCGACAGGGGCAACAGCCCCGGGAGCAGCTCCGGCAGCTCGTCCGCGATGTGCGAAAAGAATCGCTGCCCGTGCGCCATGTCCTCGTAGAGGCTGAGCCCCGCGTTCGGCGCGACGACCGCGAGCCCGCGCCGCGTTGCCAGCCGCTCGACGGACGTGTTCCGGAACCAGCCGGTCGCGTCGTCCCCCGCGCCATGGAGCAGCCACAGCACCGGGTACGCCCGCTTCCCGGTCTCCGGGATCGCGGCCTCCGCCTGAAAATCCATGCCGAGCATCTCCGAAAAAGACCGAAGTCGGATCAATGCCACGGATTCCCCTCCTCCCTGCTCGCGCCGGAAAACATTTAAGACCGAAGTCGGTTCAGCGCATGGGTCTCCCCTCTTCCGGCGCGAACCAGTCGAGCGCGTCCCGGATCTTCCGATCCCAGTAGAGCCACTGGTGGTCGCCCTCCGACTCCTCGTACCGGAGCGAATACCCGAGCCCCCGCAGGTGGTCGCGCATCCGCGCGTTCTGATAGTATAGGAAGTCCCCGGTTCCGCACCACATGTAGACATCCGGCCGGAACTCCGAATCCCGGGCCTCCTCCGCGGCCTGGAACAGGTCGTCAAACGAGCCGGGAATCCTCTCCGCCGGGCCGAACGCGTCCTCCCAGAACCCCTCCGGCGCGAGGCCGCCGTTGACCGCGCAGTCGTGGGCGTCGAGCGCGCCCGAGAGCGACGCGACGCGCGAAAACACATTGCCCGCGCGCAGCCCGCACTTCAGCGCGCCGTAGCCGCCCATCGAAAGCCCCGCCGCGAACGTGTCCTCGCGCCGGCCGGAGAGCATCGGGAACAGCGCCCGGCACCTGGCGGGGAGCTCCTCCGTCAGAAACGAAAACCACTTAGGCCCCCTGCGCATGTCCGTATACCAGCCGAGCCCGCCGAACGGCATCACGACCGCGAGCCCCTTCTGCGCGGCGTAGCGCTCGATCGACGTGCGCCGCATCCACGCGCTCTCGTCGTCGGACATGCCGTGCAGAAGATACAGCGTCCGCGCGCGCCCACGGAGCATCCCCTCCGGCAGCAGCACCTGCATGCGCGTCGCCGCGCCCAGCGCCTCGGAATAGAAGTTCACGTCCAGATGCGCCATCGCCATCCCCTCCCGCCGGACAATATTGTACCACATTTTCGCGAACTGTGACCGCGATATAGCATTTTTGTGCGGATATTTTGATTCCCACCCAAAGCCGGCGCGTTCTATGGTATACTCATTTCGTATAGAAATCACCGGGGGGGAGGAGCTTCCATGGCAAGACAGAATCCGCAGGACTCCGTCCGCAGACACAGGCGCAGGCGCAGGGGCGTGCCCAAGGCGCTGGCGGTTGTTTTGATCATAGTCGCGCTTGTTGTGGGCGGCGGGCTCGGCTATTTCGCCAACAGAGCCTTGCAGGGCGGTCAACTCGCCGCGAAAGACAGGCAGATCGACGAGAAAGACGCCCTGATCGCCGAGTCGAGCACGCGCATCCAGAAGCTGGAGATGGTGCTCAAAACCATGGACATCGACCCGGACGAGGAGTTCTTCGACGCGCTGAACCCGCTGGTCAAGAACCCCGAGGCGGACGCGCTGGCCGGCAACACCGAGGGTCTTCCCGTCAACGACGCGCTGATCGTTGGGGGCGACCAGCTCGCGGTGGAGCCGGACGCGTCGGAGGCGGCGCCCGTGGTCGTCGCGGAGTTCGGCGACGTGAAGATCATGAGCGACGAGGTGCTCGCGGCCTACAACGCGAAGGTCAACCAGCTGATGATAATAGGCCAGGACGTGACGCAGTACGCGGATTCGCTGATGGAGGACACCCTGACCTCGATCGTCACCGAGAAGCTCAAATATCAGAAGGCCGAGGAATTCGGACTGACGGCGCTGACCGAAGCGGACAATGCCGCGATCGACAAGGCGGCGCAGGAGGAGTTCGACGCGCTGATCGAGTTCTACATCATGGACGACGAGGCGCTGACCCCCGAGCAGGAGAGACAGGCCGCGGTCGCCCACCTCGCCGAGGAGGACGGGGTGACGCTTGAGAGCATGCGCGCCGAGATCGAAAGGGATTGGTGGGACACGAAGCTCTCCGACTACGTTTCCAAGGACGTCGTCGTGACGGACGAAGCGCTTCAGGAGACCTACGACCGCTACCTCGAGGATCAGCAGTCGCTCTACGCGACCAACCCCGAGGACTACGAGTTCGCGCGGCGCTCCGGCGAAGAGACCGTCGTCTACAACCCCGAGGGGTACCGCGCCTTCAAGCAGGTGCTGATCGCCTTCGATCAGGAGGACAGCTTCCGCGTCGAGGAGATTCTCTGGGAGCTCAATGCGCTCGATCCCGCCACCGACGCCGAGGACGTCGACGCGCTGAACGGCGAGCTCGACATACTCTACGCGAAGCTCCAGCCGACCGCCGACGAGGTGCTCGACCGCATCGCGCAGGGCGACGATTTCGACGCGCTGATCGCGGAATACGGCCAGGACCCCGAGCAAAACGAGCCGGCCGTGAAGCGCGAGGGCTACTACGTCTCGGAGAACTCGACCTCCTACGTGCTCGAGATCGTGCAGGCCGCGATGGCGCTGCAGAAAGCGGGCGAAGTGTCCGAGCCGGTTCGCACCGTCGCGGGGCTTCACATCCTGCGCTACAACTCCGACGTGCCCGCGGGCCCGGTCGCGCTCGAAACCGTGCGCGAGGCGCTGACGGCGGAGGCGCTCGAGTCGCTGAAGTACGACGCCTACGACGCGCAGCTCGCCAAGTGGGTCGAGGAGGCCAATATCACCTACCACAGGGAAGCGCTGCAGTAGAACAGAGGTTCCCAAAAATACGGACAGGGGCGGCAAGCGCCCCTGTCTTTTTCGTCCATGTGAGTCAGAACCCCTCGATTGGTTCGTTTGCAGGTCTTTCCAGAAGCTCCGGATTCTGCAAAAGGTGCTTCAGCAGGTGGATCGCGCGGGAGTAGTAATAGCCGTCGGCGATGCGCTCGTCGAGCGTGATCCCGAGCCTGAGCATCTCGCGCACGCCCTTGAAACCCTCTTCGTCGAACACCGGCGCCTGGAACTTCTCGCCGATGACGACGAACAGCGAGTTCGTGCCCCAGTTGTTCAGGTGGTGGTAGGCGGCGTTGAGCCTGATCGAGCCGAGGTTGCTCAAAAAGACCGACGAGTAGTTCGGGTCGGTCTTGACCAGCGAATACGGAACCTTGCCGCGGTAGTCCAGCGCGAACAGTATCTTCATCACGAGCCGGAGGATCGGCCGCGGCATGCGCAGGAGCATCTCCATGCCGTCGGTCGAGTTGTCGGTTTTGTCGGACTTGCGGAAGGTGTTGATCTCCGCGTACATCTTCTCGCGCGTTGCCTCCAGCGTGTTGTCGGGATCAAAGCGCAGGTACGCGAGCGATTCCTGTCCCTCCTCGCTGAAGCGCTTCTTGACGACGAACGCCGCGGTCAATTCGTTGCGCTGGTAGACGCGGTTGCCGGCGATAAACCGGTTCATCCGCGATTTCAGCGTCCCGACCTTGACGAGCGCGGCCAGGATCACCTGAAAATAGGTGTATCGGAACTCCGGCCCGGAGGCGTTTTTCGCGCCTATATACGCGTTGAGGCTCGTCAGATCGACCTCTTCCTCGATGAACGCCTCGTTGTCCGCGCGGTTGGGGTAGATGTAGGGCGTGAAGGCGTTGATCGGGTCGAGGTCGCGCAGCCACACGCCGTCCCGACGGTCTCCGCGCCGGCGCTTTGCGGGTTTTTCCGCCATAAAAATCCCTCCTGTCAGGCAAGCGATGATTGGAGAATTTTGCCGGATAGCGCTTCGGGATGCCGTCGCGAACCGCGCGGCCGCGCCGGGGCTTTCGCGGGCGCGGGGCGGCGAAGATGCGGTTCCCGACGGGCGGGATGAACGCCCGATGTGCGGGGAAACCGGTCGCAACGCCTGCGCTCCCCCGGAGCGCATGGGCCAAACGGGAGCTTTGCGGCAAAGTCTGCCGTCGATGACCATGCTCCCCCGGCGCGCATGATCGAAAGTCCCACCTGCCTATGCCCTTCCTCCGCAGCCGAACACGCCGAGCTTCAAAAGCGTCTGCTCGCGAATCGCGTCGATGACGAGCGGGCTGATATCGGTGATGCCCCTGCCGGGCGCATAATTCTCCCACCACGCGCGCGCGCCGGCGAGGTTGATGTCGGTAAACACGTTGATCTTCGCCGCGCCGTTTGCGACGCAGGCGCGGAAGTCGTCGTCCGACAGCCCCGAGCCGCCGTGCAGCACGAGCGGAACCTGCACGGCGTCCCGAATTTGCCTAAGCCTTCCGATGTCAAGCACGGGCTTTTCGCTGTATACGCCGTGCGCGGTGCCGATCGACACGGCCAGCGCGTCGACGCCGGTCTTTTCGACAAAATCCCTCGCGTCCCGCGGGTCGGTGTAGCGGTTCGGCTCCTCCCCCTCGCCCTGGAAGCGGACGTGGCCGAGCTCCGCCTCGATCGTCGCCCCATATGCGTGCGCGAGGCGCGCCATCTCCGCGGTCTTACGGACGTTTTCGTCATAGGCGTCGCACGAGCGGTCGTACATCACCGACGTAAAGCCGAGCTTGAGCGCCTCCTCCAGCACTTCGAACGTATACCCGTGGTCGAGGTGCACGGCCGCCGGAACGCCCGACCGCCTCGCCATCGGAATGAGCATCGCCGCCGCGTCCGCGAGCGACGTGTTCGGGATCAGCGCCTCCGCCGTGCCCAATATGATCGGCGCGCGGAGCCGCTCCGCCGCCGACAGCACGCCGCGCGCAATCTCGAGCGTGAACGTGTTGACCATCGCAATCCCGTAGCCGCCCGCGCGCGCCGCGGCGAGCATCCCGCGCATGTTTGCCAGCGTAAAAATCCCTCCGGTGTTTCAGAGTCCGAGCGGTATTATTATAGATCAAGCGATTGAATTTGTCAAATATGTGTCCAACATGCGGCGAAACAAAATTACTCCAGGCTGTCCGTTCCCCCGGCGCCGCCCTCCTCGCGCAGTCGGCTGCGGTTCGTCGGCGGCGGTCCGAGATATTTCTCGCCGATCGCGTCCGCCTCGCCCGCGAGCAGCGCGTTGCCGAGGTCGCCGCTCTCGCGCATGCTGTAAACATTCGAGCGGCCGACGATCATGTGGTCGAGCAGGCGCACGTCGAGCCTGTAGAGCGCCCGGGCGTACCGCTCGGTGTGCTCGAGGTCGTATTCCGTGGGCGCCGCGCCGTCCGAGGCGACGTACTGCCCCAGCAGCACGCTGTGCGCGTGCGAGGAGATCGCGTCGTCGAGCGCGCCGCGCAGGTACTCCGGCTCCGCCCACGCGGCGTTTTGGGCGATCGGCCACGCGAGCAGCAGCCTTCCCTCCTGCGTCAGGCAGAACTGCCAGGTCTCCTCGCCGTCCGCCCCGGCGCGCACGCGGTTGACGAACGAGCGGAACAGCTTGAGGTTGCCGAGCATCGGCCGATCCTCGGAGCGCAGCTCGGCGTACGCGTCCGAGAGCTCGCCGACCGCCATCAAAAATTCCGCCGTGCGCGCGCCGACGCCCGGAACCGAGGTGAGCGCCGCCCTGTCCGCCCGGAGCGCGCCGCCGACGCTTCCGAACCGCTCGATCAGCCGGTGGGCGAGCGCGTTCACGTCGCGGCGCGGAATCGCGTAGAACAGCAGAAGCTCCATCAACTCGTGCGGCTGCATCGCCTCCACGCCCTCGACCGCCGCGCGCTCGCGCATGCGCTCCCGGTGCCCGATATGTATGCTACTCCCCGATGACCTTGACGAGCACTCGCTTTTGCCGCTTCCCATCGAACTCATAGTAAAAAATCTGCTCCCACGGGCCGAAGTCGAGCCTGCCGCCCGTCACGGCGGCGACGACCTCCCGCCCCATGATCGTGCGCTTCAGGTGCGCGTCCGCGTTGTCCTCATAGCCGTTGTGGCGGTAGCGGCTGTACGGCTTCTCGGGCGCGAGCCCCTCCAGCCATGCCTCGAAGTCCTGGTGCAGGCCACTCTCGTCGTCGTTGACGAACACGCTCGCGGTGATGTGCATCGCGTTTACGAGGCACAGCCCCTCGCGGATGCCGCTCTCGTCGACGGCCGCCTGCACGTCGCGCGTGATGTTCACAAGGGCGCGGCGCGCCGGGATGTTGAAGCTGAGCTCCTTGCGATGGCTTTTCATGCGCCTTCCTCCGTGTCTATGCCGATATATAGCAAAAGCCGACGCCACGACGTCGACTTCTGCGGAAAACCGCTACTTGTTGGCCTTCTTTTCCTCGACCGTGATGACCTGCTGCCCGTCATAATAACCGCAGTGCTTGCAGACGCGGTGGCTGAGCTTCATCTTCGCGCAGCGGGTGCACTTGACAATCCCCGGCGCGGCAAGCTTCCAGTGCGCGCTGCGGCGCGAGTGCTTTCTCGCCTTGGATATTTTTCCCTTCGGTGTGGCCATTGTTACACCTCCTCGTCGTTTTCAACCATTGCTTTCAATGCCGAAAAGGGATTTGCAACCCCACCCTCCAGGCATGTGCAGGAATTTAAATTGCGGTTCGCACCGCAGGCGGGGCAGAGCCCCTTGCAGCCCTCCGAGCAGACCGCGCGAATCGGCAGCTCCAATACGAGCAGATCGTGCGCGCAGTCCGTCAGGTCGAGCTCCGAGCCCTCGAACGGGTAGCGGTCGGGCTCGTCCGGGCTCGCCGCGCGGGAGAAGGTCTCGTCCACGTCGACCCGGATCGGAATGCGAACCTCGCAAAGGCAGCGCGCGCAGTGCATGACCGCCTCGCCCGTCAAGCTGCCGCGCAGCTTCACCGACTCGCCCGCGCCCATCGCCGACCCCTCGAGCCTCGCGGGCGCAAAGCAAACCGCCTCGCCAAATACCTCCGTCGGCTCGACGAAAATCTCCGCCGAAAACGGATAGAGCTGCCCCGGATTCTTGAGCGCCGGGGCGACGTTCAGAGTATTGGACAAGTCGATTTCCCCCTAACCTCAAATATTATACAAGAACAGCCGAATTTTGTAAAGTTATTTTTTCTGGATCGCGGCTCTCTCATCCCCGAAAACCCAAATCTTCATTTGACAAAGAACCGCTCCGGTGGTACACTGGCGTCAAGTTCAAAGTAAGTGGTAAACCTCGTATTCGTGTAAATCGAAGTTTAACGGTTTACAGAGATGCGGGGATTTTCTCTGTACTCGGGAACGAATTCAATGCAGGAGGTACCAATATGAATACCGGTACGGTAAAATGGTTCAACGCGGAAAAGGGCTTCGGCTTCATCGCAAACGACAGCGGCGGCGACGACGTGTTCGTGCACTTCTCGGCCATCGTCTCCGACAACGGATACAAGTCGCTCAAGGACGGCCAGGCCGTCACGTTCGACGTGGAGACCGACCCGAAGAACAGCGGGAAACTCCGGGCCGCAAACGTCCGGCCCGCCTGATCGGCAGGGGAAAGCGTCCGTCCATCCGGAACCGGGTGGGCGGACTTTTCAAGCAAAAGAACGGGAACATATCCCCTTCGCGGGCAGGCGGGCGGTCTTCGGTTGGCAAGCCGGACGCGAATCCGCGCGGCCCGCGCGCCGATTCAAGGGGCGCAGGCGGGCAGCGGTACAGGGCGCTCGCCGGGCGCCTCCGCCGCCGCGCGGAAACCGGGCGCGCACCGGATTCCGAAACCGCAAAGGGGCGCCGCGCACCTTTTTGTCCGCGGGCCCCCACCCAAGCTCTGTTTTCGCGCCGGGCATGCGTTGCCGCCCCGCCCGCCGCGCGTCCCCTGAACTGTCGAAAAGGCGATTCCCCTCGCCCACCCTCGCCCGAGACAAACCGGCACATGGTCGTAATCGATCACTTGTCAGCCGTAACCCCACCGATCGGTGGCAAAAACCGTGTCAGGCTGATTTGTTGGCGGGGCTGCCATTCGCCCCAGTCCTGCGCATAAAGGGGCGCATGCCCTTGCGTGCCCGCCCTCATCAACAGGCTACCGACTCGCCAAAATCCTACAGTTCCGTCGACCAGTTCACGCTCTGGATCGCATTGTCCAGCTCCCGGAACTGCCGGGACAGATCGTCAATCTGCGCGTGCAGGTCGCGCATCGAGAGCATGACGGTCATCTTGACGTCGACGATGCGCGCCACGCGAATCTCCCTGGCAAACGCGCTGTCGGCGATGGAGGACAGCAGCTTGCGCTTTTTCATGATCGCGTCCCGCTGAACCAGCGCCTGCGCAAGGGGGCGGCCGTCCGGCAGCGTCGCCAGGTTGTTCCGCTTGTTGACGCCGGCGATCAGGCCCGCGAGGCGATCGTTCACCGCAAGGAGCTCCCTCAACAATTCCCCGGGGTCCTCCAGCGGCGACTCGCCCTGCGGAACCTTGAGATTGTCGCAGATTCGCTTGTGCAGGCTGTCGGATTTGTTCTGAAGCTCCGCGCGCAACTGAAGCGCTTCCGCCAATTTCACAACGGCACCCCCTTAAAGATGGCTTTGCATCCGTATTATAGCCCATATGGGAGATTTTGGCAAGCCGCGGCCGACTTCCCCGGCAACGATTTCCCGGCGGCCGTCGTCCAATAGCCGGAAGGAGGGGAAACCCATGCACAAAAACCGCGGTCTGATCTGCCTCGCCCTCTTGCTGGCACTGATCCTCGGCCCCGGCGCGTCCGGCCTCGCCGACCAGCCGGCGGGCGTCGCGGCGTATTTCCCGATCCGGCCGAACGCCCGCTACGTGTACGAGGGCACCGGCAACGAGTACGCCTCCTACGACGTTTTCGTCGACTATGCGCAGGATACCAAGATGCAGCAGCGCGTCGACAACGGCGGCACCGTGCTGGCACGGGTCGTCGAGGTCAAGGAGGGCGCGGCCAAAATCGTCTATACCCGCGAGGAAGCCTATTACCGCGAAAACTTCCTGAACAAGGAGCCCAACGCGGACGAAATCCTGCTGATGGAGCCGCTCGTCGAGGGAACCCGTTGGGCGCTTGCCGACGGGCGGGAGCGGCGGATTGCGAGCGTCTCCGCGCCGGTCTCGACCCCCTCGGGCGACTATACGGCGGTCGAAGTGGTCACGGCGTCGGAAAACGGGACGACCGCGGACTACTACGCGATGGGCGTCGGGCTGGTCAAATCCGTGTTCAGGTACGGCGATTTCGAGGTCATTTCCGCGCTCGCGGCGGTCGAGGAGGACGCCGAGCTCGTCCGGACGATCCGCTTCTTCTATCCGGACGCGAACGGCGAAACCGTGAAATCCGCGGAGGCCCCGGTGCGCTTTCGGACGAACGACATCACCCGCACCGCGCTGGAGCGCGCCTACCGCGCCGCGTCGCCCTTCCCCGTGTTTTCCGAAAACACCCGGATCAACAGCCTCTATCTGAACCGCGACGGCATGGCGTACATCGACCTGAACCGCGCCTTTTTGGACGATATGAACGCAGGCTCCGGGATCGAGGCGCTGATCCTCCAGAGCGTCGCGAATACGTTCGGGCAATACTACGGCGTCGAGCGGGTGCTGCTCACGATTGACGACGAGCTGTACGAGTCCGGACACATCGCGCTGCGAAAGGGAGAGTATCTGAAGGTTCGGCCGGAGGGCGGGTTGTAGGCGATTCTCCGGTTGGCCCAAAAAACGACAGGGCGGGTATTGCGAATGGCGATAGCCGCCTTTTTCGCGCCGGGGATTCCCGAAAGGATGAGCCGCGCATTGCCTCCGACTCCTCCGGCGCGCCGGAAATCGCGCGCGATTGCGCGCGGAACCCTCCGAATCAGTCCGCCTCCTCCACCGCAAGCAGCAGGATTTTTTTCGCAAATCCCCCGCGTTCCTCCGCTTTCCGGGCGCGCAGTTCTTCCAACCCCTCCGGCGAGCAGCCCCCGACCGCGGCCAGCGCGTGCAGAATCTCGAGCATGTCGGCCAGCTCTTCCAACTCGCCGCTCTCCTCGTATTCGGCCATTTCCTCGCGCAGCTTGGCCTTCAGCATCGCGGGATACTCCTCTTCGGAGAGGGCGCGGGTATCGCAGCGCTTCCCGGATGCCTCGATGATCCCGGGAATGCGATCGCGGACGAGCTTGTTGTAGAATGTATGCTTCATCTCCGCCTCCGTTCGCAGTCGGGGAGCGCCGTCACGCTGACCCAGGGCTCGCGGACATGGAGCCCGACTTCCCCCTCGGCGCCGATGCCCGGAAGATGCGCCACCGGAACCGGCGATCCGCCCGCCCACGCGAGGCACGGCTCGCGGCCCCCCCGTCCCTGCATTCATACCGATATTATAGCCTGCGGGCGGGAATCTGGCAACCTTGATCGGCTGTAATTTGTCCGGCGAAACCCGAAAAAAGGCGTGCACACAGTGGCAAAACATGGTATAATGGAGGGCGAAAAATAAAGGCAATACCGCTCGATTTATGCGGTATTGCCTGAATCCGGAGGGATATGATGCGGATCATTCGGGTCGAGGAAAGGGACAAGCGCGGATACATGAATCTGCTGCTGCTCGCGGACGAGCAGGAGAGCATGGTCGAGAAATACCTCGACCGGGGCGAGATGTTCGCGCTGTTCGACGACGATCTGCGCGCGGTCGCCGTCGTCACGGACGAGGGGGACGGCAATCGCGAGATCAAGAACATCGCCACCGTCCCCGAATACCAGAGGATGGGATACGGGCGGGCGCTGATCGAACACGTCGTCAGGCACTGCCGCGAATCCGCGAAGGCGCTCTACGTCGGAACCGGCGACAGCCCGCTCACGCTCGGGTTTTACAACCGCTGCGGGTTCGTCTATTCGCACACCGTAGAGAACTTTTTTGTCGACAACTACGATCGGCCGATCATCGAAGACGGGAAGCAATTGGTCGACATGATCTACCTCAAGAGGGATCTCTGAATCGCGGGCCGCGGCAAATCGCCGCGGCCCTTTTCCGATGCATACCCATCATATGATATTATGAAAAAACTGTTACAGTTTGCGAAATTCGCTTGACACGGCGCGGTCGGCGCAATATACTCTTAACATTAAAAGCAAGAGGGTTTCGGTTGCGGCAAGGCAGGTGCGCTCATGCAGTTCAAATCAAAGTGCGACGCGATCGTCGACGACATATTCTCGAAGGTCGTAAACCGCGTCTATGCGGCGGGCGACCGGCTGCCGGCGGAGGCCGAGCTCTGCAGGAGCTACGACGTCAGCCGCGTGACGGTGCGGGAGAGCCTGAAAAAGCTCCAGATGATGGACGTGATCTCCATCGAGCAGGGGCGCG